>NZ_JBGKDP010000145.1:0-11892 GCF_042954245.1 Parasynechococcus sp. | reverse complement strand
ACTTCTTCAAGTCCCACTGGGGGTCGTGCGATTCCCGAGGTCAGTTGCTCTTCAACTGGAACATCATCAAGGCACCTCATGCCATTGCTAATTATGTGGTGGTCCATGAGTTGTGCCACCTGATCTGTCTCAATCACTCTAAGGACTTCTGGGCGTTGGTCGGGCGGTTTGATGCGGCGTTTCAGGAGCACAGAGATTGGTTGAAACGCATGGGAAGGTCCTTGCTCTGATTTTTCTGCTGGTCACCTCTTGAAAGGGACAGCGAACCATGGCTAGAACATATGAACTACTCATCAGGAGGGATCGATGGCGGAAGAAGAATGGGATTTCGTTGATGATTTGAAGAGCACCAGGTCGTCCTGCGTCTGTATGACCTGCCAGCACCTCTCTTATGTTTGCGATCAGCACTGCCACACGTTGCTGACCTGCGATTTTCAGCGTCGTCAGGTTCCACGCTGAGAGAACCTCACCAAGAGGTGCCGCAACTGGATGGTCAGTAGGGAGGCGGAGTTGGGTTGGTGCCCGGAGGTGGCGTGATGAGAGAGGGATGGTTGATAGACGGCGACGACCGTTGGATATGGCGCTTCTGGCGGGATGAGAGCGCCTGGGTGAGAGACCCAAAAGTGCTCCTGGACCATGGGCGCTTGCTACCCGATAGACCTCCGTTGCTGAAGGAGCGTCGGTATTTGCGTAAAGACGCCGCAGAGCAGTTGAGGAAGTCCCTTCAAACGCAGGGGATGGAAACCTCTGAAGGAATATGCGTGGGGTGCTGCTGCGGATGCTTGAGAAGTTCGGCAAGCCGTAAGCACAAATACTCATCAAGCGGTGTTAGACCGGTCGTATCGCATGAGAGCGAAAAACCCAGGAGGTCAAACACTCCTGGGTCTTTTCTTGGAAAACGCTCAGAGCATTCACAGTTCCACCTCCGAATTGGAGAAGGTGGTCGTCGCTTGGGACCGTCATTCCACGCGGCACTTTCAGTTTCCGAAGGACCGATAGGGATACCGGTCCTTTTTTGTGCCCTCCCGAACTTCCCTATTTGCTCCCTAGTCATTCCCTTCTTCCAGGAGGAGTGTGGAGGAGCGGAGTCGTGAGACTCATTACCCCTGGGGATAGGCGCCCAGGGTTTTTTGTGGAGGACCTCAGAAGGGCGGTTATCCCATCAGAAATGTGCCCTCAAGGTACATTCAGGGTCCATAGCGTTTCCTCAATCATTTTTCATCCATGACCGAAGAGAACGCCAACAAGGAAACCTCCAACAAGTGCGGCGGGAAAAACAAAGCGATGCTCGCCTACGGCGTCATCCAAATCTCCGCCACCGTTGTTTCCGCCATCTCCTTGGCAGCAATCGCTCTTGGTCTCTGTGCCGTCAAGCAGGAGAGCAAAGCGTTCAACGATTGTGTCCAAGAGGTCATCGCTGAGGGCAAGACCAACTCAACAGCTGTCCGCTTCTGTAATGGCGGCAACTGAGCGGTAGTTCCACTCGTGCCTTAGTGCTCCGAACCGCCTTAGAGTAGGGATGAGGTCAGAGACCGATTAGGAGACAAACCAGGTCTCAAGGACCTTCAGGGGGGCATATCGCCCCCCTTCTTGTTACTTACGGGCGACCGAACGAGGAGCGGTCCTCACCACCTCCTCTGACGGTTCTCCCACTCCTTACGTGAGAATACCAGGAGGAGGGTGAAGGAGCGTCAAACGAGGGGACGTGATGACCTCTGAGGGTGAGAACCCAGGGGTCTTTTTTTTGTTGTCCTAGGAGGTCCTACGAAGAAGTGGGTGGGTGGATATTGTCTGCGATTTCAGAAAAGCGTCTAATAACGTCTTTAAGGTCCTATTTGAACCGAACTCAAAGAACATCCTCTCCATTTTGAATCAATCAATGCTGAGCGATTGAGCAATCTGAGCTCACCTTCTATGTTGAGCTTTTGTTGATGAGGTATTGATTGCAAAAACGATTCGTCAAACGTGTTGATCAGACAGTATCTGCGCGCTTTGTAGCCTGTTGTTTCTGTTAACCATTCTTGCATTCTCTGTGATGCAGGAAATTAGAAATTCTATTGCTCGCTTTTGCTGAAAGTGCAATCAGTGCTGCTTTTATTGATGGTTTGTTCTCGGTATGGAGTCGATCAAAGATGCGTTTGTCGCCATCCTTTCGGTGAGGTGTAAAGGGTGATCGCGTCGATCGGTTTGGTTCGTTTCAAAATCTCTCGCAACACTTCAAATTGTTGTTGTGATTGATGCTTGTCAGATCGATATGAAGCAGTAGGCAGTGTTGCAATTTTCGTGTTTTTCGTTTCTTGCAATTGGCTGGATCCATCAGTCGCTGCATTCGTTCAATTATGGAGCTTTTCAGGCGTTGATTCGGATCACATCCTAGTTGGTTCAGGACTTTTAAAGTGAATGCATCGTGTGGTGTGCTCAGTTTTTTGATCAACTGCGTTTTGCCAGACCCCGATGTACCTACGATCACAATCATGTGACGAGCCCGACGGCCCTTATTGCTCCCCCTCATTTCGTCGCTTCTCGCGTCGCCGGATGTAATCTTGCATGCTGGAGGTATTCTATTCCTATGCGCATTCTTGCGAGCGCTATGGGCATGGCTTCTGTCCAAATCCTTTCAGTAACTTCTTTTGATCTGCTCAGGAGTGGAACAAAAGCACCAGTCCCTGTTCAACTTGATGAAATTCTCGTTCCTCTCGGCTGAGGTCGAGCCCCACATTGAGCCCTTCTTTGAGTGCGTCCTCAAAGGGCGGTGTTGATGGCGGAGCGCTGTCAATCCAAAGTGCCGCAATACCCACCGCTGTGGCATGCCAACGGAACCGGCGCGTTGTGCCGATGTCCGGTTCATTCAACGCCTCCTCCAGGAGGATGTTGATGGTGAGGTTCGTGCTGGACATGTGCACCAGCATCGTGATCTTGGCCTGCTCCTGCAATGAGCTGAGAGACTTCGTAGCGTTCTCTTCATTCCAGAGGGATGTCCTCGTCTTCGGACCACCTCCCGCAGCGCATCGCTCTGGTTCATGAGTGGTTCTCACTTCGTTCTGTCGGTGGTGCAGAGCAGGTTGTTCAAGAGGTTGATTCCTTTCTGTGCAGCCTCGGCTGTGAGCCGCAGATGGCGGCCTTGATTGACGCCGAATCTCGACGACCGGGCAGTTGGTTGCACGGACGATCCGTCCTCACCAGCCCGATTCAGCACCTGCCTTGGGGTCGCAGCCATGTGCAGCAGTACCTGCCGCTGTTGCCCTTTGCTATCGAACAGATTGATCTCGGCGCCGCTGAGCTGGTGATCAGCAGCAGCCACCTGGTGGCCAAGGGTGTGCTGACGGCTCCGGATCAGCTCCACATCAGTTACGTGCACACACCCGTGCGTTACGCCTGGGACCAGATGCACGCTTATCTGCAGCGTTCGGCGCTGGCTCGGAGTGGTCTAGGCCCTTTGATTCGCTGGCAGTTGCATGCTCTGCGGCAATGGGACCAACTCAGTGCTCAGCGGGTGGATCACCTCATTGCCAACTCCCGATTCACGGCGCGTCGAATCCGCAAGTACTGGGGGAGGGAGGCCAACGTGATCCATCCCCCCGTGGAGGTGGAGCGCTTTCGCTGGAATGCAGATCGAGACGACGTCTACCTCTGCCTGTGCCGTTTGGTCCCTTACAAGCGGGTGGATCTTGTGGTGGAAGCCTTCAACCGCTTGGGTCTACCCCTGCTTGTGGTGGGGGATGGTCCGGAGAGGGCCCGATTGGAAGCTCTGGCTGGTCCCACTGTCACCTTGCTCGGCCGTCAGTCCCAGCAGCAGGTTGAAGAGCTCATGGCCCGTTGTCGGGCATTTGTGTATGCCGGCCTGGAGGACTTCGGCATTGCCCCGGTGGAAGCGATGGCGTCCGGAGCGCCGGTGATTGGGTTGGGGCGGGGCGGTTTGTTGGACACGGTGCGTTGTGCGTCCGCCGGGCTCCGGGAGCCCACAGGAGTTCTGTTCCCGGAACAAAACGTGGAGTCGTTGGTGCAGGCCGTGGAGTGGTTTGAACAAGAACGGATTTGGCGTTCTCTGGATGCAGAAGCCATTCGTGGGTGGGCCGAGCGCTTCAGGCCGGAAGCCTTCGCGGCGCGCTTTGAATCGGCTCTGCGAACAGCTTGGAGCGCCCATCAGCGGGGCTGTGCCGTTGCAGCGAGTGACCCTGCGGAGATGCTAGGGCTGCGCCTGTGACGTTGAGTGTGGTGAGTCCCATGTTGAGCCTTTGACCTCGGCCTCCCGGCCATCCTTGATTCAGACCGCAGGGCGTGCAGCTCGCCGTTGCAGGTGCAAGCCCCACCTTGCGCTGATCTCAGCCCCGCCATCGGTTCTGTCGACCGGCACGCTGATTCGCCATCAGAACCGTTGGGGCCGAGTCTTCAAGCGCACCGGAGACATTGTTTTTTCTCTCGCCGTACTCAGCATCGGTTCACCGGTGTTGCTGGTTCTGGCGGGATTGGTGAAGCTCAGCTCGCCGGGGCCTGTGTTTTACGTCCAGCGTCGGGTGGGCCGGAGCTACCAACGTTTTGGCTGCATCAAGTTCCGCACCATGCGGGCCGATGCGGATGCCGTTCTTGCGCGTGTTCTGGAGGCAGATTCCTCGCTGCGTGCTGAGTTCGGGCGTGATTTCAAGCTGAAACGTGATCCCCGAATCACTCCCGTCGGCCGTTTCCTTCGCCGCTCGAGTCTTGATGAGCTGCCGCAGTTCTTAAACGTTCTTTGTGGGGAGATGAGCGTCGTCGGTCCACGCCCAATCGTGGAAAAGGAACTCGTTCGTTATGGCCCTTATATGGATGAAGTTGCCTCGGTCCGCCCGGGGTTGACCGGCCTTTGGCAAGTGAGTGGCAGGAACAACTTGAGTTACAAGAAACGGGTCAAGCTTGATCTGGCCTATGCCCGTGGTCGTTCGTTTGGTCTTGACTTTGCCATCATCCTGCGCACGTTTGGTGTGTTGCTCCTACCGATGGATCGCGGTGCTTACTGACTTGTGCTCAGCGGGTGATAGCCAATTGGATGATCCCAAGAACACTGAGCCAGACGATCTCCAGCCGGCTTGATGCCTTCAGAACAGCTCTGACCAAATGCACATTTGCAGTTGGTTGACCAGCCCCAAGCACAGGTTTCTGTACCAAGCGCTCTCCATACCTGTTTTCGCCGCCAAGTTGGATCCCGATGCAGTGGGCGTAAATCGCTTCCGAACGACCTGCATTGGGGGATGGATCCGCAGAGCCATCCCGTTCTGCCGCTTGCACCCGTTGCACCCACTGCGTCCAGGGTGGGCAGATCAGGGGCAGCGTCAGCATGACCAGACGACAGGGCAGCCAGGTGAGCAGATCATCGAGGCGTGCGCCGGCTGTCCCCAACCAGCGCAGCCGGCCGCTGCGGTACCCAAGCATGGAATCCAGCGTGCTGCTGGCCTTGAATCCCCAGGCCAGCGCCAGGGGACCAGGGCCAGAGGGCATGACCATCCACAGCAGTGCACCGATCCCCATCCAGAACAGCGGTGCGAACACGCCATCAACAGCATTTTCTGAGGCTGTTTCAGCTGCGGCCCTGAGCAGTCCCGTGGGATCCAGGCTCTCAACGTCTCGTCCCACGATCCAGCCCAAGTTCCGGCGGGCTGGATCGAGATCTCCCTCCGCCGCTGATGGCAGCGCATTCAGCACCGCAAGCACGCTGTCCCTGAGGCTGCGAGCCGCCAGGGCGCTGGCGAGGCTCAGGGTCAGTATCGGAATGCTGAGCCATCCCCATGGGGATGGAAGCCACAGCAGCCGCTCCAGACACCAGCCCGTCAGGACGCTGCCAAGCACCAGGATCAGGCTGATCAGGCTTCCCCCGATCCGCAGCTTCATCGGATGGTCCCCCGCCCATGGCTCGACCCAATGGCGCAACTGCTGAATGCTCCACCCCATCACCACCACGGGGTGGAGCAACCGGCGCGGGTCACCGATCAACTGATCCAGTAGTGCTGCCCCAATCACCAGCAGGCCTCCCATCGCTTCTGAGGTCATGGGAGGGGCGTGGCCAGAAACCAACAAAAATCCCCGCTCTGCACCGTTAGGGCAACAGAGCGGGGGGTGCGGTGAGTGCTGGTGTTTGATCCCACCGGGTGTTCAGCGCTTGCGCTGAATCAGGCGTCCTTCAACCAGCTGAACATCGAGCGCAGGCCTTTGCCTACTTTCTCGATCGGATGCTGAGAGTCACGGTCGCGCACCTTCTTCATCTCTGGCTTGCCGGCTTCGCATTCGGCCACGAAGTTCTTGGCAAAGGTACCGTCCTGGATGTCAGCCAGAATGCGCTTCATCTCGGCCTTGGTGTCGGCGGTGATCAGACGGGGGCCGCTGACGTAGTCGCCGTACTCCGCGGTGTTGGAGATCGAATCGCGCATGGAGGTCAGTCCTCCCTTCACCATCAGATCCACAATCAGCTTCACCTCGTGCAGGCACTCGAAGTAAGCCAATTCGGGCTGGTAACCCGCTTCCACCAGGGTCTCGAAACCAGCCTTCACGAGTTCGGACAGACCGCCACACAGCACAGCCTGCTCACCGAACAGGTCGGTTTCGGTCTCTTCCTTGAAATTGGTCTCAAGGATGCCGGCACGGGTGCCACCGATTCCCTTGGCATAGGCCATCGCCATGCCGCGGGCGTTTCCGGAGGCGTCCTGTTCGATGGCGAACAAGGCGGGCACACCCTGGCCGTTCTGATACTCCCAACGCACGGTGTGGCCAGGGCCCTTCGGGGCGATCATCACCACATCCACATCAGCGGGAGGCTTGATCAGCTCGAAACGGATGTTGAAGCCGTGGGCGAAGCTGAGCACCTTGCCTGCACTCAGGTGGGGTGCGATTTCATTCTTGTAGACGTCCTTCTGGAATTCGTCGGGCAGCAAGACCATGATCCAGTCAGCCTTGGCTGAAGCATCGGCCACGCTCAGCACTTCAAGACCATCGGCCTTGGCTTTCTCCGCGGAACGGCTGCCGTCATAGAGGCCCACAACCACGTTCACGCCTGAATCCTTCAGGTTCAGAGCGTGGGCATGACCCTGAGAGCCATAACCAATGATGGCCACGGTCTTGGTGTTCAGCAGACCGAGATCGGCGTCGGAGTCGTAAAAGAGCTGGGCCATCCGGGGCGGGCTTGCGGAACACTGCAGTGGATGAGTTTACGCAGCGGCCTGCCCCGTTCGGTTCAGGCCTCGTTCGGATGGGAGATGACGCGATCGATCAGGCCGTACTCCTTGGCTTCTTCGGCACTGAGGAAGTAGTCCCGGTCGGTGTCCTTCTCGATCTTCTCGAAGCTCTGGCCACTCATGTCGGCGAGGGAGCGATTCAGCATCTCCTTCATCCGCAGGATCTCCCGTGCTTCGATTTCGATGTCACTGGCCTGGCGACGGCTGGTGCCGCCGAGGGGCTGGTGAATCATGATCCGGCTGTGGGGTAGAGCGACCCGCTTGCCCTTGGTGCCAGCGGCGAGAAGAAAGGCGCCCATGGATGCAGCAAGGCCAACGCAGATGGTCACCACCTCGCTTTTGACGTACTGGATGGTGTCGTAGATCGCCAGTCCAGCCGTGACGGAGCCACCGGGGGAGTTGATGTAGAGGTAGATCGGCTTGCTGCTGTCTTCCGAGTCGAGATAGAGCATCTGGGCCACCAGGCTGTTGGCGATGCCGTCATTGACCTCAGAGCCAAGGAAGAGGATCCTCTCCACCCCGAGACGGGTGTAGATGTCGACCCATCGCTCCATCTGGCTGCCGGGCAGGCGGTAGGGAACGCTGGGGGTACCGATCGGCATGGTTCAGAACGTTGAAGAAAGAGGTGCAGGAGGGTTGGATCTGATGCCGTCGGTCAGACGGGGGGATTGCCAGGCAGGTCTTTACGGCTGGAGAGCACGCGGTCGATCAGTCCGTACTCAACGGCTTGTTGAGGCGTCAGGTAGCTCATCCGGTCTGAGTCCTTGCTCAGCTCCTTCATAGAACGACCTGTGTTGGTGGAGAGGATTTCCAGCATCGCCTGCTTGTTATGCAGCACTTCTTTGGCCCGGATCTGGATGTCCGTCGCCTGGCCGCGGGCGCCGCTGCGGGGCTGGTGCAAAACGATGGAGGAGTGAGGCAATGCGGCCCGTTGACCTTTAGTTCCTGCCGAAAGGATCACCGCCGCCGTGCCCATGGCCTGGCCGATGCAGATGGTGTGCACCGGAGGCTTCACATAGCGGAGGGTGTCGCAGATGGCGAAGGCTTCAGTCTCAAAGCCAATGGCATCACCCGAGTACCAGCTGGTGCCTGTGGAATTGATATAGAAGTAGATCGGCGTCTCTGGGTTGTCGAACTCCAGATAGAGCAGCTGAGCAATAATCAGCTCAGTCACGTCGATGCCCATCTGACGCTTGGCGTCGTCGTCAGAGAACAAGGGCAAGCCCAAGTAGACGATCCGCTCTTTGAGCAGGAGTGACGGAAGGTCAGGTGGTGGTGTGCGCATTACGGTGCTGTCGCCGTAGTACGGGGCCGAAGTTGTCATCTCCACCATCGCGGTGGGGCGAGCCTAGCCGGGGTCAGCGGGCTTGCGGTTGCTGGTTTTGGCCGGTTTTCCCTGACTTTTCGATTTGGTTGAAGGCTTGGTGTCGGTTGATGCATCGTTCTCGTCTAACCGCGCAAACACCATGCGCCCGGTTGGTGTTTGCAGGGCACCGGTCACCACCACCGGTTTGCGTTGGCCGATCAGCGATTTCGCCTCGTTGACCACCACCATCGTTCCGTCATCGAGGTAACCGACACCCTGGCTGTCCTCCTTGCCCTCACGCACGATCTTGAGTTTGAGCTCGTCGCCGGGTTGCACTTCAGGCCGCAAAGCGATCACCAGCTCACTCAGATTCATCACCTTCAGGTCTTTGACCTGGGCAACCTGCGCCAGGTTGAAGTCTGCGGTCACCAGCGTGCCGCCGGTGTCAGACGCCAACTGCAGCAGTCGGTCGTCCGTTCCCTTGCCGTCGTAACGGGTGCTGTTGATCACCAACCGCCGCCCGTAGGTTTCCCGCAGATCCTTCAGCAGCTTCAGGCCACGTCGGCCCTTAGCCCGCTTTTCGATGTTAGTGGAATCCGACAGCTGCTGCATCTCACCGATCACCGATTCAGCAACGATCACCTGCCCTTCCAGCAATCCGCAGGCGAGCATGCCGCGGATCCGGCCATCGATGATCACGCTGGTGTCCAGGATCTTGGCTGTGGCGGGGGTCAGCACCCCATCGGCCACCAGCAACGCCTCCGTGCTGGCGGGATTGAACAGGCGCAGCAGTGTGCGGCCGTGAACTTCCGCCAGGTTGCTTCCCAGGATTCCAAAAAAGACGTTGCTCACCACCGCCAGAAGGGGTTTGAGCAGAACAATTCCCCCGGAGAACGGAAGCAGCAGAACGGGCAGCAGCAGCAGGTTGGCCACCAGCAGCCCCAGGATCAGGCCGACAGCCCGGCTCACCAGCAAATCGGTGGGCATGGTGCGCACCTGTTGCATCAGGCGCACCCGCAGCTTTTTGAACACCAGGCCTGCGATCAAGCCAATGCCACCGCCAGCTGCGCTGAGCTGGAGACGCAATTGTTCAGCATTGGTGGTTGCACTCACCAGGCCGTCGGGCAGCAAGTGAATCCCCATCCACCCGGCAGCTGCACCGGAAACCAAAAACAGAAGCAGGATGAGCGGATCCACCATGGGTTTAGGTCGTGGTAGCTCGATCCGGATGCCAGAAGCATGCCTTATCCCATCCCGCCCCGCAGCGTCTACCTCCACATTCCCTTCTGCCACCGGCGCTGTTACTACTGCGATTTCGCCGTTGTTCCCCTGGGGGACCAAGCCCGCGCCGACCAGGGACCTGGCAGTCGCTCGATCCGTGAGTACCTGAGCCTGCTGCATCGGGAAATCGCCTCTGCCCCAAGCGGTCCGCCCCTATCCACGGTGTACATCGGCGGGGGGACGCCATCGCTGTTGTGCCCTGATCAGATCGGAGCACTGCTCGATGCCTTGGCCAACAAATTTGGTCTTCAACCGGGTGCGGAAATCACCCTGGAGATGGATCCGGCCACCTTTGATTCCACGCAGTTGGCCTCTGTACTGGCCCATGGCGTGAATCGCATCAGCCTGGGAGGGCAGAGCTTTGATGACGCGGTGCTCCAACAGCTGGGGCGTCGGCACCGCCAGAGCGACCTCCATGCGGCGATCGACTGGTTGCTTCAGGCTTGGCGCGATGGCGCGCTCCGGTCCTGGAGTCTCGATCTCATCCAGAACCTCCCGGGCCAGACCCTGGCCGGGTGGGATACGCAGTTGGATCAGGCCATTGCCAGTCAGGCCCCACATCTCTCGATCTACGACCTTTCGGTGGAACCGGGCACGGTGTTTGATCGCCAACGCTCGCTTGGCCTGTTGAAGCTGCCGGAGGACGACCTTGCCGTTGCGCTGATGCAGCAAACCACGCAACGGCTGGCGGCTGCCGGCCTCAGCCGCTACGAGATTTCCAATCACGCCCGTCCGGGTCATGCCTCCCGTCACAACCGGGTGTATTGGAGTGGTGCCGGTTGGTGGGGATTTGGCATGGGAGCGACATCAGCACCCTGGGGAGTGCGTTTGGCGCGACCCCGCACCCGCGTTGCCTATGCGGCATGGCTGGATAACCCTCTTGAGGAACCACTCGCCGCGGCTGGTCTCCCCGTGGATGATCAATTGCTAGTGGGTCTGCGGCGCCGGGAAGGAGTGACCCTTCAAGGTCTTGATGCCGATGCCCTGGTTCGACGTTGGCAACCGTTCGTTGAGCGTGGATGGCTGCAGCGGCGGGCAGGCCGTTGGTGCCTCACCGACCCCGAGGGCATGGCTCTCAGCAATCAGGTGCTGATTGAGGTGATTCTGTGGTGGGAGGAGTGTGGTTCCGGGTCTGGTGAACCCAACCCTTCAACGCGTCGATGAACAAGCGGCGGCCATCCACGAGCGCTGGGCTGAAGGGAGGTTGTTTGGCGGTAAGTCCCAGCAGGTCTGCCGTGACGCGCACTTGTCCGTCGCAGCCGTCACCTGCTCCGATGCCGATGACCGGGATGGTCAGGACCTGCTGCACCCGGCACGCTAGCTCCGATGGAACATGTTCAAGCACCAACGAGAAGCAGCCCTTCTGCTCGAGGGTGCACGCCTGCTCGATCAGGCGTTCTTGGCTGATGGCGTCCGTGGCCTGGCGGCGGTAACCCAAACGATGCACGGCCTGGGGGGTGAGGCCCAGATGTCCCATCACAGGAATGCCCATGCGCACCAAACGGTCGATCACGGCGACGACTTCGGGTTCCGCTCCCTCCAATTTCACCGCCGCAGCGCTGGACTCTTTCAGCAGGCGCCCTGCAGCTGCCACGGCGCGGTCTTCGCCACATTGGTAGCTGAGGAAGGGCAGGTCACAGACCAGCAGGGGCTGATCGGCCGGCATGGTCGTCAATCCCCGTGCAACAGCCTGGGTGTGATGGAGCATTTGGTCCAGACTCACCGGGAGAGTTGTGGCATGGCCCAGCGCCACCATCGCCAGTGAATCACCGATCAGCAGCACATCTGCACCGGCGGCTTCGGCCAGAGCCGCAGAGAGGCTGTCCCAAGCGGTGAGCACGGCGATGGGTTGGCCCTTCTGTTTGAAGCGGGTCAGATCAGAAGGACGCATGCAGCTTCAGAACCCTTCGGGGGCTCATTGCTAGCATTCTACCGATTCGGGCCCATGCGGCTCTGACGCCCAAATCTGGTCAGGACCGGAAGGGAGCAGCCACACGGGATGCTCAGGGCAGGCGTGGGTTCCGGGTCACCACCTTCAAATGAGCCGTCAGACTGCAGGTTCTGACTGGGCTCTCACACCGTGCCGTTGTCCTGTTGCTGACGGCG
>NZ_JBGKDP010000144.1:0-3466 GCF_042954245.1 Parasynechococcus sp. | reverse complement strand
CTCTCAAAACCGACGCCCGGAGGTCATGATCTCCGGGCGTCGGCTGCGATGATCAGGTCATGTTCAGTCCCGATCGCGATGCCTTTCATCAGGCTGTTTGCAGTGGTGCCAACCTGATTCCTCTTGCTCAGAGTTGGCCCGCAGATCTTGAAACACCCCTCACCACCTGGATCAAGGTGGGCGACGGAAGGTCTCCAGGCGTGCTACTGGAGTCCGTCGAAGGTGGTGAAACCCTGGGGCGTTGGAGTGTGATCGCCTGCGATCCTCTCTGGACGGCGTCGGCGCGGAACGATCGTCTAACGCGCATCTGGCGTGACGGTCGTGAAGAGACGTTGAACGGCAACCCGTTCGAATCCCTGCGCGACTGCCTCGCGCCGTACTCCTGCGTCAACCTGCCGGGCCTCCCTCCACTTGGACAGCTCTATGGCGTTTGGGGCTACGAGCTGATCCAGTGGATCGAACCCACCGTCGCAATTCACCCCCGCGCTGCTGCCGATCCCCCGGATGGGATCTGGATGTTGATGGACGCGATCCTGATCTTTGATCAGGTGAAACGACAGATCACCGCCGTCGCCTTCGGCGACCTCTCCAACGGGGCGGATGAGAAGGAGGCGTGGCAGGCCGCCGTCGGACGGATCGAGGCCTTGCGCCAGCGGATGGACGCACCTCTGCCCGCCGTCAAACCACTGACCTGGGACGCGAGAAGCAAAGAGCTTCCCGCTGTGCGCTCCAACCGCAGCCGCGATGAATTTGAAGCCGCCGTGGACACCGCCAAGGAACACATCGCAGCTGGCGATGTGTTCCAACTGGTGATCAGTCAGCGCCTGGAAACCGAAGTGCCTCAATCACCCCTGGAGCTGTACCGCAGTTTGCGGATGGTGAATCCATCCCCTTACATGGCATTCTTCGATTTCGGGGACTGGCAACTGATTGGCTCCAGCCCGGAGGTAATGGTTCAAGCCGAACCAGCTGCCGATGGCATTCACGCCAGTCTGCGGCCCATCGCCGGAACACGGCCCCGCGGAGCCACGCCCCTGGAGGACCGCGAGCTGGAAGCTGACCTGCTGGCCGATCCCAAGGAACGGGCTGAGCATGTGATGCTGGTGGATCTGGGCCGCAATGACCTCGGCAGGGTCTGTCAGCCCGGAAGCGTTGCGGTTCAGGACCTAATGGTGATCGAGCGCTACTCCCACGTGATGCACATCGTCAGCCAAGTCGAAGGACGCCTGGGCCCGACACACGACGTGTGGGATCTGCTGATGGCGGCTTTCCCCGCAGGCACCGTCAGCGGTGCACCAAAAATTCGTGCGATGCAGCTCATCCACGAACTTGAGCCCGATGCGCGTGGCCCCTATTCCGGGGTGTACGGATCCATTGATCTGGCCGGAGCCCTCAACACGGCGATCACGATCCGTACCATGGTGGTGCAACCCCGTGATGGTGGAAGATGCCGGGTCAAAGTACAGGCCGGGGCCGGCGTTGTGGCCGATTCACAGCCGACGGCGGAGTTTGAGGAGACCCTCAACAAAGCCCGGGGAATGCTGACAGCACTGGCGTGCCTGAATCCACCGGGATGACAGCGCAACCCCTTCTGCTGAAAGGCTTCGAGGTTGAACTGTTCACCGGTCGAACCAACGGAGCCAACGTGGGCGTCGCCTCGGACGTGGCCAGGGACCTGCCTGGCTTTGTGACAGAACCGGACCGTCGCAATCTCGAATACATCACCGACCCGATCCGGGATTACGCCGAACTCCCCGAGGCACTGCTCGCTCCCCGGCGGACGCTGCGGCAGTGGCTGCAGAAGCGGGAGCTGACGCTTCTCCCTGGCAGCACAATGAGCCTGGGTAATAGCAGCCGATTCGAACGCTCCGACCCCGACAACGCTTATCACGCGTTGATTGAAGAGCTTTACGGCACCAGGGTCGTGACAGCCAGCATTCACATCAACCTCGGGATCACTGATCTCTACTGGTTGTTTGCAGCGGTCCGGCTCGTGCGCTGCGAAGCGGCTCTGCTGCTCGCCCTGAGTGCCAGTTCTCCCTTCTTGGATGGGCGGAGCACCAGCCACCATTCCCAGCGATGGCATCAATTCCCGCTCACGCCACCAGCGGTTCCCCTGTTTCGGGATCACGAGCACTACATCCAGTGGGTGGAGAAGCAACTGGCCACGGGTGCCATGCGCAACGAGCGTCACCTGTGGACGTCCGTTCGGCCCAATGGTCCGCGGCGCCCCTACGACCTCAACCGGTTGGAGTTACGAATCTGTGATCTGGTCACCAATCCCGATGAACTGCTGGCGATCACCTGTCTACTGGAGCTGAGGCTGCTGGCCCTCAAAAACAATATCGAAAGCCTCGATCCGCTCTGCAGCAGTTCTCTGTCCGCCGACGAACTGGTCCAACTGGCCGACAGCAACGACGCCGCCGTGGCCCGATCCAGCCTGAACGCTGAACTCCGGCATTGGCAGGACGGCCGTGCCATCAATTGCAGGAACTGGCTGATAGAGCTGCTTGATCAGCTGGCTCCCCTGGCCGAATCGCTCCAGCTCAGCGCCTGCTTAAAGCCCTTGAAGGGCTTGCTCGCCGATGGCAATCAGGCCATGCGCTGGGAAGCGGCACATGGCCAGGGACAATCCATCGAAGACCTGCTTCAAGAAGGGATCGAGCGGATGGAGGAGGAGGAACGGATCTCCACCGAGGAAGCCTGTTTGGGATGATCATGTCGAGTTCGTCGCAGCGTGGAGACTTCATGCCCGAGTCCACCACCCCTGTCTCCGAGCAAGAGACTGCACGCTTGAGCGGTGGCGGATCCGGCGCAGGGCAGCTTCTTCAGCACCGTCTGGATCTAATTGAAGACCTCTGGAAGTCGGTGCTGCGCAGTGAGTGCCCACCGGAGCAGAGCGAACGCCTGCTGAGGCTCAAACAACTCAGCGACCCCGTCTCTCTGGAAGGGCGAGATGGCGACAGCACGAGCGAGGCGATCGTTGAGCTGATCAAAGCCATGGACCTTTCGGAGGCCATCTCAGCGGCCCGTGCCTTTTCGCTGTATTTCCAGCTCATCAACATCCTTGAGCAACGGATCGAGGAAGACAGTTATCTCGACAGCCTCAGACCCAATTCCAGTGCTGACGCGGCTCAACGGGATGCCTTTGATCCCTTTGCTCCGCCCCTCGCCAACCAGACCGATCCAGCCACCTTTGGAGAGGTGTTCGAGCGGCTGCGACGGATGAACGTTCCCCCTGCGCAGGTGGAACACCTGCTGCGGGAGCTGGACATCCGACTGGTCTTCACCGCACATCCCACCGAAATCGTGCGGCACACGGTGCGGCACAAACAACGCCGGGTGGCCAATCTGCTCCAGCAGCTTCAATCCGATACTCCTCTAGTGCATCAGATGCGTGAGGACTGTCGCGGCCAACTGGAAGAGGAAATCCGCCTTTGGTGGCGGACCGATGAACTCCACCAGT
>NZ_JBGKDP010000143.1:0-2719 GCF_042954245.1 Parasynechococcus sp. | reverse complement strand
TCCGCCGGGGGGAGCTGGTGGTGGAAAGCCTCAGTTTTGGGCTGGGGTCCTATCTGGGCTGGCAGGGGATCAGCGGACTGATGATCCCCTGATTCATGCGGAGTCCCGCGTGGTGTCGAATTGGCGCTGCCAGGCGGCGCGTAGATCAGGCGACGTCTCCCCGCCGAGCAACCAAACTCCCGTGCGGGCCCGCGACACCGCGACGTAACAGAGCTGCTGGCGGATGGCTGGATCGGCCCGGAACACATCCGGCGCCACAAAGACATCGCCGAAACTGCTGCCCTGACTGCGGTGCACCGTGAGCACCGCCGCCGGCCCCAGGGAAGCGAAGGCATCGCGAATCAGGAAGTACTGCCGCCAGATCGCTCGACCGTTCTTCTTGCCGGCATCACGGGCCTGCTTGCGCAGCTGCTGCATCACCGCATCGAGCTCCTGACGACCAGAGCTGCCAATCGGCGGCTGCAGACGCAGGGTGAGCTCCAGATCCCCCGCATTCACCGATGCGGAGAGGGTCTCGATCACCGGCACAGGCCCGTCGGCGCAAGACAGGCCGAAATCCGCCAGATCACAGGCCTCCGGCTTGACGTCCCGCACCGTCACTTCGCGGTTGGAACCCAGCACCATGTCGGGTTCTTCGCCGGCCTCTTCTCCATCCCTTGAGGCCGGCGCCATCACCGCCGTGCGACTGATCAACACCTCTCCAGGCAGCACCGGCATCTGGTCCGCCATCTCCCCATGGATGGCACGGCGCGCATGGGGCACCAGACGATCCATGGTGCGGTTTGTGTGGCAGAGGATGCGTGCGGCGTCAGGGTTGTCTTGCACCGAAGCCTCCCACAAGGCACGCCGGGCCTGATCCAGCCACTCCCGTTGCACCAAGCTGCGCACCTGTCCCTGCGGGGATCGAATTAGCGGCAGCAGCGGCGGCATCTGGCAGGGCAGGCGCCCCTCCCGCAGACCCACCGCCAGCTGCAGCACCGGGCCTTGATGTCGCACCACCTGGGTCAAGCTGGCGGAACAGGACCGTTGCATTGCAAACACGGGACTGTTCGGCTCACCCACCGGTGGCAACTGGGCCGGGTCGCCGACAAACACCAGACGGGTCTTGAACGGATGGGAGCACTGGAGGGCGATGCCCAACAGGGTGTTGTCCACCATCGAGGCTTCGTCAATCAGCACCAGGCCTAGGTTCTCCAGGGCCATGGCCGTCTGCTCGGTGGGTTCGCAGAGTTCAGCGTCGGCGGAGCGCTTGAGCTTCAGCCGCAACAAGCGATGGATGGTGGAGGGATACCAGGTGGGTTGGAGACCCTCCAACTCCAATGCCTGACGCAGGACGCCCACCGCTTTGTGGGTTGGGGCCACGACGGTCCAGCACAAACCGCTGGCTTCCACCTGGCGCAGCAGGCGCATGGAGAGAAAGGTTTTGCCGCTGCCGGCAAACCCACTGAGTACAAAAGGCGTGCCATCCATGGGCTGCTTGAGCCAGGCCGCAAAGGCGTCCGCCGCTGCCTGTTGATCAGCGGTAAGGTCCGCGGCGGCGGTCACCCCAGCCCAGCTCCAAGACTCAACAGCAGATGCAGCGGTGATCCCACAAATTCCAAACCGGGCAGAGCAATGGCGGGCCCTATCAGACTGCCCACCAGCACCTGAAGCCGGCTATGGCCCAGGCTTTCCTTGAGGGGTTTCTCCGGAGCATCCGGCCAGAGCGAATCAGGCAGGCCATTGACTCGTTCCGCCGTCAGCCCGGCAGCGCAGCGAATGCCACTGGCATCGTACATGACGACGAACGCCACCATCGCTGCAAGGGCGAAGAGGGGGTGATCAAAGCCCAGGGTCCAGCCCACACAGGCCGCCGTACCGGTGACCAGGGCGGAGTGGCTTGACGGCATGCCGCCGGTTTCGATCAACACCGCCGGACGCCAACGGCGATGCAGGAGCAACTCAAGGAACAACTTCGACAGCTGGGCGATGCCACAGGCCATCAAGCCCCAGGTGAGCGAACTGTTGTCGAAGAACTCCCGCAGAACTGCATGGGAAGACATGGCTTCGATCATCGGTCGCGGTTGGTGATGAAGTCGGCCAATGCCAGCAGGGGAATGGCCTTCTCGGCCCAGGGTTGAAGCGCCTCTTTCGCTTCATTAACCAACGCATCTGCCCGGCGGCGGGACTCCCCGAGCCCAAGAAGCTTGGGATAGGTGGTTTTGTCGGCGATGAGGTCCTTGCCGGCGGTTTTGCCGAGCACCTCGCTGCTGGCGGTGATGTCGAGGATGTCGTCGATAATCTGGAAGGCGAGGCCGATCCCCCTGGCGTAGGTGCGCAGGGCCTTGATCAGTGCCTCATCGGCACCGCCGATCATCGCCCCGGTGATCACACAGGCGCTCAAAAGGGCTCCGGTTTTGTGGAGGTGGATGTACTCGAGAGTTTCAAGATCAACCTCCTTGCCCTCGCTTTCCAGATCGACCACCTGGCCGCCCACTAGGCCAGGGGCACCGGCCACCAACGACAGTTCTCCCACCACCTTGAGCAGACGCTCAGCCGGCACATCCGGACTACGCAGCGCCACCATTTCGAAGGCGCGGGTCAGCAGGGCATCACCCGCAAGGATGGCGACTGCTTCGCCGTACACCTTGTGGTTGGTGGGACGACCACGGCGCAGGTCGTCGTCATCCATGGCCGGCAGGTCGTCATGAATCAACGACATGGTGTGAATCATTTCCAG
>NZ_JBGKDP010000142.1:0-5631 GCF_042954245.1 Parasynechococcus sp. | reverse complement strand
GTGGATGGCCGCGGTCGCATCATCGATGGAGACCACGTGCTCTATCTCTGGGGTTCTGTGCTGCAGGAGCAGCAGGCGCTCCCCGATCAGCGGTTGGTGGCCACTGTGATGTCGAACCTCGGCTTTGAGCGGGCTTGGCAGCAGCGCGGCGGCATCCTTGACCGCACGCCGGTGGGAGATCAGCACGTTCATGCCGCGATGGTGGCCAGTGGCGCGGCCCTCGGTGGAGAACAATCCGGCCACATCCTTTCGGCCTCCCATGGGCTGTGTGGCGACGGTGTACTGACCGCCGTGCAGTTGGCCACCTTGTGCCATGCCCAAGGCATCTCCCTCAGCGATTGGTTGGACTGCAGTTTCCAGGCCTATCCCCAGAAATTGGTCAATGTGCGGGTGATGGACCGTTCGCGTCGCAAGAATTGGAGCACCTGCACCCCTCTGACCGATGCCATTGCTTCAGCGGAGCAGTCGATGGGCGATAGCGGTCGCATCTTAGTGCGAGCCAGCGGCACCGAGCCCGTGGTTCGGGTGATGGTGGAAGCCGAGCAGTCGGCAGCTGTGGAGCATTGGACGGGGCATCTGGCCGCCGTTGCCGAGGAACATCTCAACGCGGCCTGAGGGTTAAGGCCTCGGCCATCAGGAGCGCGCCATCACAGGCATCGCCCTTGGCCTTGCCCCATCGGGCTTCGGGAATCGACTGACGGATGGCCTGTTGCACGGTTGTTCGGAACTCCGGCAGATGAGTGATGGCTCCCCCATGGCAGACCACCACGGGGGAAGGCAGTGAAAGCTGCTGTGCCACGGTGCTGATGCAGCTGGAGAGGGCTGCTGCCGATCGCTGAACGATCTCCTCCGCGCCCGAGTAGCCCTGGGCTGCTGCCTCCACCACCAGTGGAGCCAAGGCCGCGAAGTCTGCTGTGCCGAAGTTGTGCTGCACCACCCGGGCCTTTACCTCTGCGTGGCTGTCGCACCCCATCTGATTCCAGATCTGCAGGCGCAGAGGATGGTCGGGCAGGCGCCCATCGGCCATGCGCAGGGTCAGTTGCAATCCCTGGTGGCCGAGGTCAAAGGCCGAGCCGGCTCCATCGAGCAGCCATCCCCAACCGCCACAGCGGTGTTCATGGCCGTTCTCGTCTCGGCCCAGCACGATCATTCCCGTACCGCTGATCGCCAGGATTCCTGCACCTTCAGGGATCGCACCTCGCAAGGCCGTGCGTTCGTCTCCGGTGACCAGCACCTTGGTCAACCCTGTGTCATCACCGATGGCTAGGGCTTCACCCACCAAACGTTCAGCGCGCTGTTGCAACGCTGTTCCGTGTTCGATGCCGCTGGCTCCGACAGCGGCCGCCTGGATCACACCATCGGAGTGATTTCTGAGGGCTTGCTGTCCACTGGTGCTGATCGCCTCGAGGAAACGTTGTGTACCTTGGGGGGTATCCAGGTGACTGACTCCGGGACCCTCGCCTTCGCCAACAGGCTGGTGCAAGCCGTTTTCGACCACGCTGAGGCGGCAGCGTGTGTGCGTCTGTCCGGCATCGAATCCAGCGAGCAGCCTCATGATTCCCTGGGTCGACTCACCAGGCTGGCCAGGGCAAACCAGCCGATCAGCTGAACTTCGGGGCGGAAGAAGATCGTGTCGGTGCTGCCCTGCATTAGTAGGCCAGTGATGGCAGCGAGGCTGGCGATGGACGCCAAGGCGCTTGGACTATCGGCATTGAGCTGCTTGAGGCCCTGCCTCAGGCTGCTGGCCAGCAATCCCAGGCAGGCCAGCAGCCCGGGAATGCCGGTTTCCACCAGGATTTCCAAGGGAACGGAGTAGGCACTGAGGGCGTTGAACTTCGGTTGTTGATACAGCGGATAGATGCTGTTGAACGCTGCATTGCCAGGGCCGATGCCCAGCCAGGGACGGTCTTGCACCATCTGGATGGCCGCCATCCAGACGGTGATGCGGAAATTGTTGGAACTATCCCCCCGTCCCGCCAGCAGGCTGGTGATGCGCGTGCGGATCGGATCGATCTGGGTGGCCGCCACCACCAGACAAGCGGCTCCAATAAGCAGCACGGCGAGGGGCACCAGACGTCTCCAGAGCCGAGGCCAGTGGCGTGTCCAGCGCAGTAGCAGCAACAGCAGCAGCACGGCACCGGCAGCAACCATCCCCAGCCAGCCGCCGCGGCTGTAGGTGAACAGCGTGGCTGTTGCTGCCAACACCAATGTGGTGCCGGCAAATAGCTGGGCTCCCACACCACGCCAGCGCACCAGTGCGATCGCTGCGAAGGGAATCAGCGGCAGCAGATAACCCGCCAGGAGGTTGGGGTTTCCCAGGGGGCCATAAATCCGAATGGTTCCGGCGCTGATGGAATTCGGATCGGCCCAGCCGGCCAGTTCCTCGCTGGAGGCATACAGTTGTCGCAAAGCCAAAACACTGCTGAGCAGGCCGCCACTCAGCAGTCCGGCGACCAGCCGGTCCCACCATCGGCCGTTGCTCAGCAGCAGCTTGCAGAGCAAGGCATAAACGCCCAGGTGGCTGAGCAGTTTGATCAGGCCTTTGCTGGCGGCGATTGGAATCGGAGAACATCCTGTGGCCATAATCACAATGGCTAGAAAAAGCATCAGCCAGCGCGAGATGGTTCCGATGCGCTGTGGTGGCGGACTGCAGAGGCACCACAGCAGCCACAGGATGCCACAGGATGCAATCACCAGGGCCAGGCCTGTGCGTGTGAACAGGGGAAGACCCGTGAGCAAGGCCAGCAGGAGGAGTCCCGCTAGCCTTTCAAGGCGTTTCAGCACCGCCTGATCCGGAGCCATCAGCCCCTGCCAGCGTGCCAACAGTGGCCCACCGCGCGGCGTCTGGGTTGCATCCGCAGAGGCCATCGTGGGGCTTCAGGTGGTGAGTACTTCCGCCGGATTATCGATCTCCTGCCAGCGCTGTTCCAGATTTGACACGGAAGGCAGTGGATTCTTGTTCCGGCGGTAGAGAACCCGGTAGACGGGGAGGTTTTGCTCGAGCACGTAGCGCTCCCGTTCCGTGGGAACCGAAAGCGGGTTCCTGGCGCGCCAGGGCCGTTGATCCTCGGTGGGGCGGTCAAAACAGGCGCTGAGTTCGGTGAGAGCCACCATCGGCTCAATCACGTCGAGAACATCGCTCTGCAGAAACAGCTCGCGGCCAGGCTGGAGGGCCGTTGCGATGCCCAAGAGCAGCGCGGGCTGCAGGACCCGGCGCTTGCGGTGCCTTCGTTTGAACCAGGGATCGGGAAACTGGATGGAGACCCGTTGCAGACGGTCATGCTCCAGGGCCTTCATCCAGCCCTCCAGGCTGATGTTGGCGTTACAGAACAGGATCCGAACATTGCCGTGCTCCGAGGCGAGCGCCTCTCGATCGGCGGAGGTCACTAGGGGCCGGCGGATTTCAACGCCGAGATGGTTCCAGTGGGGACCACGCTCGGCCAGGCCCAGCAGGCAACGCCCGCGGGCACAGCCAATATCAAGGTGGATCGGATGATCAGGAACGCGAAACAGCGCCTCAGGTGGAGGTAGTTCCAGCGGCAACTGGAAGAAGCTGCTGAGGGGATTGACGTGCTGACGCAAGGTTCCCAGGCGGTGCGATTCGGTTCAACCGAGATTGTCAGAGCCGCTGTCGGGGTCCTGGCGCAGCAAGCCTTAGCAGGCAGTGTAGCCATGTAGATGCGTCGTCCCGCCGCCGGGTCCGATCTCACCATTGCAAAACGCTCCCGCCACAGGCAGGCCAGGCATCAGTTGGCGCGCCAGGCTGATGTCGCCATCGGCACAACCGAACAGCCCTTTGCCCCGTCCCAGGCAGGCCATGAGGAGTCCGAAATGGACCGTGTCGCCTGAATCAGCTGTCGCTGCTTTGAGCAGGGCAATGGCTTCGTCCTGGGAGGCGGCAGCTTCGCGCAGGTGAAATTGCACATTTTGGCCGGCACGCACCCGCTCAGCAACGGCCACGCACGGCGCCATTGTTGGGATCGACTCCGATCAGGTTGCGGATCAGGAAGGCACTCGCTTCTGACGCTGCTCCGTCGGCATTCAGCCGTAGGCTGCTGCGTTCCACGCTGAGGAACAACGAGTGACGCACCAGCTCGCGCTCTCGTTCGCTGAGGTCGGCCAGAACCCGTTGCAGGCAATTGATGGGGCTGGCCTTGATGCTGCCATTACTGAATTTTAGCAGCATGTTGCGCTGCACCTGCTCGATTGAGAAGACCGGGCCGATGGGGCGATAGCTCTGCGCCACCACCGTTTCGAGTCGCCAGCTCCCCCCACCGCGCCGGTGACGACCTGGTCATCCAGCAGCAGCGATCCGTGCGGGTGTTGTGGGGTGCTGCGATGCCACCAATCTTCTCTGCACCCGGATAGGCGTAGTCCAGCCCGCTGATGAGGTCATTGATTCCACTGCTGGTGGGGTCGATCAGCAGGATCTGGCTGCGGGCAGCCTCGGAGGTGATGCCAACCCAGTCCTGCCATTGCTGGGCGGCTCCATCCAGATTAGGCAACTCCTCTGTGCTCAGGTGTTAGGTGGCGATTGAGGCCCCCGGCGCATCCGATCCAGTGCTTCGCGCTGATTTGGGCGCGCAGCATCGGTAGCAGCCGCGGCAGGTCGGTGGCGTAACCCGTTGAGGTGAAGACGAGGGAGAGATCGGCTTCACCCCTGGATCGGCCGAGTTGCTCGACCACATCCCGAGCAGCTTCGTTCAGGGACGCTTTCGCAGAAAATCCTGTCCGGCAACTGGCTTCAGCGCCCCCAGAACGGAACCAGCTGAACGGTGCGAACGGTGCCATGAAGCGCACCCTATCAACCCTGGAGGTCAGCTCGGGACGTTGATAATGGCGGCACTGTGACAGTCCCAGTGAACGAGCTCACGTACCGCGCTCTGGTGTGGCTGACCTATCGCTTGGCCGCCACTTTTGCCGTTGGTGTGCCTTTGGTCCTGTTGATCTGGTCGGCCTGGCGTCGCGAGCCGTTGGTGCTGCGGCTGCTCGGCATCTATTGGAAGGTGGCCAGCCTGATGGCAATCAGCCTGCTGCTGCTGACGGACCAGCGCCCCTTGGGCTACGCCATAGCGGTTGTCGCACCGGTCTTGATGGTGACCAGCCTGTGGTTCTGGGTCGACATCAATGAAGAGCTGGCCGACCAACCGTCCTGGCGTCCGCTGCCCCTGGCGGTGAAGGTTTGGCGTTGGGCATTCACTAGTTTTGGTCTCCTCAGCCTGGGTATGAGCGTGACAGGTTTGGGCTGCATGCGACAGCTGGAGTCCCCGGCATGCCTCACCTGGCTGGAGGCTCCTCAGGGCATTCATGGTCTTGCGGCCACGGTGTTCAATTTGCTGTTCGGTGGTCTGTGGACGGAGGCCGTTGCTGCCTTTGTTGGTTACGTCGCCCTGGTGGCTTATCTAGCCGGTCTGCTGCAGTGGTTGTTGGTGCGTCTACCCCGTTACGGACGCGTGGCCGGTGATTTCTGATGAACGATCAGGCGGTGGTTCAGGCACTTGAAGAGCGAACGCGTGCTCAGCCCCAACGGGTTGTCCGTCTGCGGGGGCAGGTGGGCGATGTGCCGTTTGAACTGCTGATCTTCCGTGGGTTCAGCAGCAGCACCACGCACCCAACCGCTTTTGACCCCGA
>NZ_JBGKDP010000141.1:0-8475 GCF_042954245.1 Parasynechococcus sp. | reverse complement strand
TACGACCGGCTCGACATCCGCCTGAGCGAGCGGGGCGAGTCCTTCTACAACCCGTTCCTACCGGCGGTCCTGGAGGGGCTGGCGGCGGCTGATCTGCTGGTGACCGATGACGGGGCCCGGTGTGTGTTCCTCGAGGGGGTGACCGGCAAGGACGGCAACCCCCTGCCGGTGATCGTGCGTAAGAGCGACGGTGGCTTCAATTACGCCACCACCGACCTGGCGGCGATCCGCTATCGCTTTGGTGCAGCTCCGGATGGCGATGGCGCCCGCCGGGTCATCTACGTGACCGATGCCGGCCAGGCCAATCATTTCGCCGGGGTGTTCCAGGTGGCTGAACGGGCCGGCTGGATCCCGGACGGCGCTCGCCTCGAGCACGTGCCCTTCGGGTTGGTGCAGGGGGAGGACGGCAAGAAGCTCAAGACCCGCGCCGGCGACACCGTGCGCTTGCGGGATCTGCTGGATGAAGCGGTCGAGCGGGCCGAGACCGATCTGCGCTCCCGCCTGAAGGAGGAGGAGCGCAGCGAGTCGGAGCAGTTCATCCAGCATGTGGCAGGCACCGTGGGGTTGGCGGCGGTGAAATACGCCGACCTCAGCCAGAACCGGATCACCAATTACCAGTTCTCCTTCGATCGGATGCTGGCGTTGCAGGGCAACACGGCGCCCTATCTGCTCTATGCCGTCGTGCGCATCGCCGGCATCGCCCGCAAGGGGGGTGATCTGGATGGTTCCACGGCCCAGCTTCAGTTCACGGAGCCCCAGGAATGGGCCCTGGTGCGGGAGCTGCTGAAGTTCGATGCCGTGATCGCTGAGGTGGAGGAGGAGCTGCTGCCCAACCGGTTGTGCAGCTATCTGTTCGAGCTCAGCCAGGTGTTCAACCGCTTCTACGACCAGGTGCCGGTGCTCAAGGCCGATCCTGAAGCGCTGGCATCCCGCCTGGCCCTCTGTCGTTTGACGGCCGACACCCTCAGACTGGGGCTCGGACTGCTGGGCATCGCCACCCTGGATCGCATGTGAGCGACAACATCCAACCGTTCACACCCGGTAGTGCTCCAGTGGCTCGCGCTGCTGTGGAGCGGCTCAAGGCCTACAGCACTCCGCTGGAGGGTCGCCGCCAGAGGCTGCGGCTGGATTTCAATGAGAACACGATTGGCCCCAGCCCCCTGGTGGCCCAGGCACTGCGCAACTTCAGCACCGAAGAGATTGCTGTTTATCCGGAGTACGACGGCCTGCGGGAAGCGTTACTCCAGAACCTGGTGGAAACCGGCTGTAGGCCGGGATTGAAGCCTGATCAGGTGGGTCTATTTAACGGTGTGGATGCCGCCATCCATGCAGTGTTTCAGGCCTATGGCGATGCCGGTGAGACGTTGCTGACCACAGCGCCCACCTTCGGGTACTACAGCCCCTGCGCCGGGATGCAGGGCATGACGATCGAGGCGGTCCCCTACCAAGGGGAAACGTTCGATTTTCCATTAGCGGCCATTCAGAAGGCATTGGCGGACCGCGCACCTCAGCTGTTATTGATCTGCAACCCCAACAATCCCACCGGCACGCGCTTGCCAGCGGATCAGGTGATTGCTTTGGCGGCTTCATCCCCGGGCACCTTGGTGGTGGTGGATGAGCTCTATGAAGCCTTCACCGGAGACAGCGTGCTGCCAAGCGCTGATTTCACAGCCACGCCGAATCTGCTGGTGTTCCGTTCGCTCGCCAAGACGGCCGGTTTGGCGGGTCTGCGGATTGGCTTTGCCATCGGCCACGCCGACGTCGTCGATCGGGTGAGCCGCGTCACGGGGCCTTACGACGTCAACAGCGTGGCCGTGGCTGCGGCGTTCGCTGCGTTGGCCGATCAGTCGTATGTGGATGCCTACGTGGCTGAGGTGCTGCGGGCTCGCGATTGGACCCTGCAGGCGTTGCGGGATGCGGGCGTACGCCACCACTGCGATGGCGGCAACTATTTGTTGATCTGGCCCCAGCGCCCAGTGGCGGAGGTGGATGCGGCGTTGCGCGAGGCCGGAATCCTGGTGCGCTCGATGGCGGGAAAACCTTTGATTGATGGCTGTTTTCGGGTGAGCATTGGCACCACCAGCCAGATGCAGCGCTTCATGGAGGCGTTCCTCCCCCTGGAGCGATGAACCGCCTGTTGCTGCTGGCCACCGGCGGTACCATCGCTGGCTGTGCGGACGACAGTGCAACACTGAACGACTACACCGCGGGTGTGCTCGGGGGTGATGCTCTGTTGGCGGCGGTGCCGCATCTGCAGGACCTGGCGACGATCAGTGTTGAGCAGATCGCCAGTGTCGATAGCGCCGATCTGCTGTTTGCGCACTGGCGAGCGCTGGTGGCGCGCATTCGTGATGCTTTTGCGGCGGACCCCAATCTGGCGGGGGTGGTGATCACCCATGGCACCAACACGCTGGAGGAAACCGCCTGGTTGCTGCAGCTGTTGATCGATGATCCCTGGCCGGTGGTGCTTGTGGGGGCGATGCGGCCGGCCACGGCCCTCAGTGCCGATGGCCCGTTGAATCTCTTGCAGGCGGTGCAGGTGGCCTTGAGCTCCGAAGTGCGCGGCCACGGCGTGCTGGTGGTGATGGATGGTCAGATCCATGCCGCCCAGCGGGTCACCAAGTTGGCCACCCAGGGGGTCGGCGCCTTTGCTAGTCCCGGCAGCGGGGCCCTGGGCTGGGTGGACGACGTTGGCGTTCACCTGCCAGTGGCGAGCGGATCCCGGCAGGTGCCCTTCGCTGATCTCGCTTTACCGGAGCAATGGCCCCAGGTGCCGATCGTCTACGGGTGTGTGGAGCCCGAGCCGCTCATGCTGAATGCATGTCTCAATGCCGGTGTTGCGGGCCTGGTGTTCACCGGAACCGGCGCTGGCCAGTTGTCGGCGGCTGAGCGTTCGGTGCTGCAGGCTTGGCCAGGGCAGCGGCCGTTGATGCTTCGGGCCAACCGCTGCGGGTCTGGACCCGTGCACAGCCA
Source organism: Parasynechococcus sp. (assembly GCF_042954245.1). Classification (GTDB taxonomy): domain Bacteria; phylum Cyanobacteriota; class Cyanobacteriia; order PCC-6307; family Cyanobiaceae; genus Parasynechococcus. Next base: position 5,502 of record NZ_JBGKDP010000141.1, on the reverse strand, counting down.
TTCCGAGGACGAACGACTGGGGCTGCTGTCGGCAGGCAGCCTCAATCCCCAGAAAGCCAGGGTGTTGTTGCTGTTGGCTGCGCTGGCGGGTTGGGACAGAGATCAGCTGGATGCGCTAATCACTGCATTACCGTGATTACCGTGGTGTCGTCGAGACGACCCAGCAGGGTTTGCGTCCGGCCCACCCAGCGCACGGCGCTGCCACCCATGGCATCGAGAAAGGGCTGCACACCTTCTTGATCACAGTCTTCAGGCGCGTCGCCGTTGATGTACTGCACCGGGATGACGCGTTTGGGGTTCAACTGCTTCACCACCGCCGCAGCTTCTTCGGCGGTGTAGATCTTGCTGCCGCCACCCACGCCGATGATCAGCACGTCGGGGTTGCCGAGCAGCACCCGGTCAGCCGCCGTGAGCTCACCTGCAGTGGCACCGAGATGGGCAAAGCTGAGGCCTCCCTGCTGCCAGCGCCAGAGGGTGGCGTTGCCAAAGCGGTGTCCGCCCATGCGGTCGTGGGGATTGGCAAAGCCCTCCAGGCTCAGTCCGCCGATGCGATACGACCCGGGTTGGGCCAGAAAGCGGCCACTGGCAACATCGCGTGCCCCTTCATCGGCGAGTTCGGAGTTGGCCAGAACAACGCCGGCCGTCAGCTGGGGCTCGGGCAGGCCTGCTGCACAGCCAACGGCCTTGTACGGGTTGAGCAGCACCGACTGGCCGCCGCCCTGGATCAGCAGGGCTCGCTGCCCGTAGCTGCTGATCGACACCCCATCGCCCGCGAAGGCCGGACTTGAGAGGCTGAGTGCCAGGCCTGCAGCGGCGGTCATAGCGGAACGCAGGACGGACATGGGCGGGATTAAACGTGCTTCGGACGCTAACAGCGTTATCCCTCGGCTTCCCGCAGGAAGTTGGCCAGCAGTTGGTGGCCTTGATCGGTGAGCACGCTTTCGGGGTGGAACTGCACCCCCTGTAAGTGGTGATGCTCCCGGTGCCGCAGGCCCATGATCGTGCCGTCCTCGAGCCAGGCGGTTACCTCGAGGCAGTCCGGCAGGGTGTCGCGCTCGGCGATCAGGGAGTGGTAACGGGTGGCCGTCAGCGGTTGAGGCAGTCCCGCGAACACGCCATCGCTCTTGTGCAGCACCGGTGAGGTCTTGCCGTGCATCTGCTGCTGGGCGCGCACCACCCGACCGCCGTACACCTGGGCGATGGCCTGATGCCCCAGGCACACCCCCAGGGTGGGCATGGTGTCTGAGAGCTCCTTGAGGATGTCGAGGCAGATGCCCGATTGATCCGGGTCACCGGGCCCTGGAGAGAGCAGGATCGCGTCGGGTTTCAGGGCGCGGATCTGCTCCAAGCTGATGGCGTCGTTGCGATGCACCTGCAGATTGGCTGCCACCGGATGCTGGGCGGCGAGTTCACCGAAGTACTGCACCAGGTTGAAGGTTAAGCTGTCGTAGTTGTCGATGACCAGCAGCATCTGCGAATCGGGAGTCAGAGCCCCAGGCGGAGCAAGAGCGGCGGAAGCAGGAGAAACAGAGCGATCAGCAAGGAGCTGATGGCGGCCGTCAGCACGGCGGCAGCAGCACAGTCCTTGGCGATGCGGGCCAAAGGGTGATAGCGCCTGCCTATTGCCAGATCCACCACCGCTTCCGTAGCTGTGTTCAGAAGCTCCAACACCAGAACGGCAGCCACCGTAAGCACCAGCACGGCCAGGCGGATCAGATCCAGTTGCAGCCAGGTGGCCAGGCCAAACACCACCACGCCTGTCACCACATGGATGCGGAAGTTGCGCTGGGTGAGGAAGGCATAGCCGAGGCCTTGGGCGGCGTAGCGAAAACTTGAGGGCAGATCACCGGCGATACGCCAGCTGTCCCGTCGTCGCATTGCGTTGGGCACCATGGCCACCTCCTCCGAAGCTGCGTCTGCGGAGGGTGTCCGGGGCGATTCAGTGGTCATCGGAACGGAACTCGGACTCCGCAGGGCACACGCCCGCTTTTCGAAGACTACCCGGGTTGTCCAGACCACCCATCCCCAAGAAGCCTCTCCTGCAGGGCCAGCATCGCGGCAAGGCTCTCCTCATCGGGATGGTCCCAGCCCAGCAGATGCAGTAGGCCATGGCTCACCAGCCAGCGCAATTCCTGCTGCAGGCTATGGCCCTGCTCCTCGGCCTGACGCCGGGCCGTCTCGAGGGAAACGACGATGTCTCCCAGTTCGATGCTGGGGCCCTCCATCCAGTCACCGGCGTCATCGAGGGCGGCAAACGACAACACATCCGTGGGACCTGTTTTCTGGCGCCAGGCGCTGTTCAAATCCGAGATGTTGGCGTCATCGGTGAAGCGCAGCCCCACGCTCAGCTCGTCGGCTGCTCGCACCAGGGTTAGGCAGTCGAGGCTTGAATCTCCGCAGATCCTGTTCAGCCAATGCTCCAACTGCTGGAGCCACGCCGTTTCATCAAAAAGATCAGCGCTGTCGGAGGGTTGCAGTGCCACCCCCTCCTGGTCCAGCGCGAGGTCAAGCTCCATGCCTACTTGGGCAGGGTCGGACGCCCCAGCCAAGCCACGAGGGTGATGAAGCCGAGGAATCCCATGGCGGTGAGGCCGAAGTGAAACAGGCTCTTGCTGCCCATGCGCACCATGGTGCGCATGGCCTGTTTGACGAAGTTCGGCGGTGGGGTGTTCTCGGTGGCCATGGGATCAGGAATCGGCGCCGGGGCTATCAACACCCTGGCGCAAGGAGGCGTCGATGAACGGGTCGAGGGCCCCATCCATCACCGCTTGCACATCGTTGGTTTCTTCATTGGTGCGCAGGTCTTTCACCATTTGGTAGGGGTGAAACACGTAGTTGCGGATCTGGTTGCCCCAGGCCGCTTCAACGATGTCGCCACGGATATCGGCGATTTCGGCCGCCCGTTGCTCCTGGGCGATCACCAGCAGCTTGGCCTTGAGCAGGGCCATCGCTTTTTCCTTGTTCTGGAGCTGGGAGCGTTCCTGGGTGCAACGCACGGCCAGGCCGGTGGGGATGTGGAGAATCCGCACGGCGGTCTCCACCTTGTTCACGTTCTGACCGCCCGCACCACCGGAGCGTGAGGTGGTGACTTCGAGGTCCTTTTCGGGGATGTCGATGTCGACCTCCTCCTCCAGTTTCGGCATCACCTCGATCCCGGCAAAGCTGGTCTGGCGCTTGTCGTTGGCGTTGAACGGCGAGATGCGCACCAGGCGATGGGTGCCCTTTTCGTTGCGCAGATAGCCGTAGGCGTAGCGGCCCTCCACTTCGATGGTGGCGCTCTTGATCCCCGCTTCCTCCCCTTCGGAGAGTTCGTCTACGGTCACCTTCATGCCCCGGTCTTCCGCCCAGCGGGTGTACATGCGCAGCAGCATCTGAGCCCAGTCCTGGGCGTCAGTACCACCGGCGCCTGCATTGATGCTAAGGACGGCACCCTCTGTGTCGTATTCGCCACTGAGCAGGCGCTCCAGTTCCCAGCGGTCCAGCCCCTGTCGCAGCTGGTTCAGCCCGTTCTGAGCCTCCTGCAGCAGGTCGTCATCGGGCTCTAGTTCATAAAGCTCAAGGGTGGCTTGGGCGTCATCAACAGCTCCGCGCCATCCGGCCAGTTGAGATAGCTGGGCCTTCACCTCATCCAAACGCCGCATCTGCTTCTGGGCGTTCTGCTGGTCATCCCAAAAATCAGGCTGGGCCGCGAGTTGTTCGAGATCCTGTTGTCTTGCGTTCAGTGCAGGAACGTCAAAGACAGTCCTGGGCATTGCCCAGGCGGTCAGTGAGCTCGGAGAGGTCGCGTTTGAAGTCGGTGAGATCCAGCAAGGACTCGGTCCTGATCAGCCTCTGACGCTATCAGCGCAGTTGCTGCATAGGATCCGACCACCGGCATCATCAATGTAATGGTCAAGGTTGAGATCTACACCTGGCAAACCTGCCCCTTCTGCGTCCGCACCAAGGGGCTCTTGGATCGCAAGGGGGTGAGTTACACCGAATACAGCGTCGATGGGGATGAGCCCGCCCGGGATGCCATGGCGGCCCGGGGTGATGGTCGCCGCAGTGTTCCGCAGGTGTACATCGACGATCGCCACATCGGTGGCTGTGACGACCTCCACGCCCTGGATCGTGCCGGTGAGCTCGATGCGTTGTTGAAGGCTTGATCGATGCGCCAGCTGTTCGTTCTGGATCCGCTGGGGCAGATCAATCCAGCCAAGGATTCTTCTGCTGCGTTGATGCAGGCCGCCCATCGGGCCGGCGATGAGGTGTGGGCCTGCACGCCCTCCGATCTGATCGCCCGGGGCGATGAACCCCTCGCGATCGCCCTGCCGGTGACGCCGGAGCCCTGGATCACGGTTGGGGTGGCGGAGCGTCAGGCCCTGGCTGAATTTGACGTGATCTGGATGCGCAAGGATCCGCCGGTGGATGAGGCGTATCTCTACGCCACCCATCTGCTGGAGGTGGCTGAGCGGGCCGGGGTTCGGGTGCTCAATCGCCCCAGCGCGCTGCGCAGCTGGAACGAAAAGTTGGGGGCGTTGCGCTTCAGCCGTTGGATGGCCCCAACGTTGGTGGCGGGACGGGTGTCTGAACTGTTGTTGTTTGCCCAGGAGCAGCAGGAGGTCGTGCTCAAACCCCTGGGGGGCCGTGCCGGCTTGGGGGTGATTCGGGTCAACGGCCAGGCGCCGGGTTTGAAAGCGTTGCTGGAGCTGGTGACGGAGCAGGAACGCCTGCCGGTGATGGCCCAAGCGTTTTTGCCATCCGTGAGGGAAGGCGACAAGCGCATCCTGCTGGTGGACGGCGATCCCCTTGGGGCGATTAATCGGCGCCCCTCAGCGGGGGAGTTCCGTAGTAATTTAGCTGTGGGTGGCCAGGCGGAAGCCACAGAACTCACCGAGCGGGAACGTCAGATCTGTGCTGCCCTGGCCCCGGCGCTGCGGGCCGAGGGATTGTTCTTCGTCGGTATCGATGTGATCGGTGGCATGCTTAGCGAAATCAACGTCACCAGCCCCACAGGTGTGCGGGAAGTGGAGCGGCTAATGAACCAGCCCCTGGCGGATCAGACGACCGAGCGGCTGCGCGCGCTGGTTTGAAGTTCCAGCTGGTCCGCCAGCACCGCCAGCTTCAACCCAACTTCCTGCAGCTCCCGCTCGGCAACAGACCCCCGCACCAGGCCGGCTCCGGCGGTGAGGTCCAGCTCACAGCCCCGGGCGTGACCGCAGCGGATTGCCACCCGCAGTTCCGCATCACCGGCGCTGTCGATCCAACCGATCGGTGCTGCGTAACTGCCCCGTTCGAAGGGTTCGAGGGTGCGCAACCAGGCCATCGCGTCCCTGCGCGGCAACCCGGCAACGGCGGGGGTGGGGTGCAGTTGTTCGGCCAGCGTCAAGACAGGCTGACCCTGGGTTTCCGCCGTGATCGGGGTGTGCAGGTGGGTGAGGTTGCCGTGGCGGGCCAGCTGGGGTTGGCGGCGATGACGGGGCGTCAGTCCGTTGCGGCGTAGTTGGTCGGTGATGGTTTCCA
>NZ_JBGKDP010000140.1:0-8230 GCF_042954245.1 Parasynechococcus sp. | reverse complement strand
GACCCATAAACGCTGAATGGCTTGCTGGGCGTCTCTGCGCTGGCTATGGAGTCGTCTCTGGGACAAGCAAGGAATCTCCGTATCTGGATGGAGCGATTCGAATGCAATACCCCGTGTTCAAGGCATTCGGGCTCGACCTCTCCGGCTGTTATTTCGGTACGCTGAACGTCGACTTTGCACCCCTGGAAGTTGTACTCTCAGATCCCGATCATTTATTCGGGAAGGTGCAATAGACCGATCTCCACCTACTAGAAACATGCTCGTTCTGGCATGTGGAGATCAAGGCAAGTGAAGCTGAGGTTGTTAGCGGCTGGATTTACTACCCCCATCCCGAGACCAAGGAACGTTATTGGCAACCGCCAACAACACTGGGGTTGCTTGCACCGCGACTAAGTGAAGTGGAAGCCGGCGGCACCATTCATCTTCGTGATGAAAGCGGACGGATCAAACTTGTGAACACGATTCGCCTGCGTGCACGGTTACTTGCATTTCTCAAATTCAGAGTGCTGGCATCGCAGTAAACATTTTTTGAGGCCGACACACTGGCGAAACGGCAACAATGACTCTCGACGATGTTTCCGGAAGCTCTTCAACTCTCCAAACAGGATCTTGACCGGGTCTGGACGCAAGCGCGTTCGCTGTACACGGAATCCTGAATCAACTCCCGCCGAAGCGTTCTCCAGGAGTGGCCTTGAGTTGCTGCAACAGAACGGGTGCTGTGCTGCGCGCCTTTCCTTCCAGCTGAGCCTCCCGAATCAGAAGGGGGCAGCCTGAACTGCTGACCACAAGCCCCAATTCCTCAAGCACGGCCAGGATTGTTCCTGGTGGATGCCCTCCGGTGGGCCATTGGCCCACGAGTTGCCGCACTTCAGCGCTGAGTTGATCCTGCAAGCGCTCGATCAGTGGCTCAGTGCGCAGCACCTTCAAACGTTTGCCCTGCCAGTGGGTAAACGCTCCGGGATGAAGCCCCATCACTTTGCGATGAATGCTGAGCGCAGGGGCTGACCAATCCAATTGGAAATCCTGCTTTTCCAACATGCGGGCATAGGTTGACTCCTCGGCCTGACCGCGCACATCGAGTCTTGCCAATCTCTCGTCTTCGCTACCCGGACCGGCCGCTTCAATCAGGGGCATGGCCTGCACCATCAGCTCTGCAGTAAGAGCGCTGAGCCGTTCGGCTAAAGTGATGTAGGTGTCCAGCAGCTGGATCGGGGTGCGTTGCTCGAGCAGCACAGGGCCGGTATCGAGCCCTTCTTCCATGGCCATGATCCCTACACCCGTTACCTGATCTCCTCCGAGCAGGGCCCACTGGATGGGACCCGCACCCCGCCAACGCGGTAGAAGTGATCCGTGGCCGTTCCAGCAGCCCAGGGGAGGTTGCTGCAACACATCCTTGGGGAAGATCTGTCCGAAGGCAACAACCACCGAGGCATCGGCACCGAGTGCAGCAAGCTTGGCCTTGCAATCATCATCCCGTCGGATCCGATTAGGGGTGAACACCGGAAGACCAAGCTCTTCCGCCCTCGCCTTGACCGGTGATGGAACCAACTGTTTGCCGCGACCACGTCGCCGATCCGGCTGGGTCACCACCCCAACGATGGTGTGACCCGCCCCATGCAATGCATCAAGGGTCGGCACCGCATAGACCGGTGTTCCCCAGAACAGAATTTTCAACGTCAGGCTTCGCCGGTGATGGAGAGCTCATCCACCCAAATATGGGGGGAAACACCACGGTGGGTGACTTCAGAATTAGCTTCCAGGTGAGTAATCCCCTTGAGAACAGAGCGGATATCACCAGCAACCGTTGCTGCTTCAACGGAGACCCGTTCGCCGTTGTTCACCAACCAGCCGTCGAAGGGCAAGGAGAAGGAGCCCTGGGTGGCTTTCACACCGGCATGGAGAGCTGACAGATCCTCAATCAGAACGAAGGGGTCTGACTCGGTGCGGTGATCGAGGGTGTTGCCACTGCTCTCTTGCGGGTTGGAACTGACCACAAACCAGTCGGGACCAACCGAAACCTTGGCTCCAAGACCTGCGTGACCGGTGGGTTGAACACCGAAGGCCCGGGCCGTGGCTTCTGAGTGAAGGAAATTCCGCAGAGTTCCGCCCTCAATCAAGGAGAGCCGCCGGGTTGGTGTTCCTTCGCCATCAAAGGCTGCCGCACTGATGTGTCCAGGATGGAGGCCATCATCGTGGAGATTGAAGAAGGGAACCGCCAGATCGGATCCAATCGAATCCCGATGGCTCAAGCTCACCCCATCGAGCACCGAACGAGCATTGAACATGCTGCTGAATGCACCAAGCAAGGAAAGAAAGGCCTCAGGTGTGAAACAAACCCGGTAGTTCCCGGTTTCGATCGGGCGATAGTCCAGATGGCTGATTGTGCGATCAACCGCTTCGCTGATGCAGCCTTGAACATCCAGTTCGCTGCTGCCAAGACCCAGACGAACAGCACCACCACTGCGAGGCTTGCGACCTGTTTCTTCCGCTCTTGCGTAGAGGTACAAGCTGGCTTGGGTGCGCTCCATCTGGCGCAGTGCTCCATCGCTGTTGAGATAGAGGCTTTGGGATAGGGATTCCGCCAGTCCGTTGTACGGGACAGTCTGGATGGCTGGATGGCGACCAAGTAGATCGGCTTCTGCATCCCGAAGGGTGTCCAGCAGAGGAAGGATTCCCTGTCGGGGTTGAAGCGGTCGATCGAGCTCGGGGAGTGGAGCTGTTGCCAGTGATGAGAACTGAGGGATTTCCTCGGGATTGCCAAAATGGCTGGCCGCGTGGGCCTCCACCAGAGCTTGTTCCAACCCGCTATCCGAAAGATCAGTGGTGCTGGTGATGCCCACTAGGCCGTCGTTGTTCCAGACCCGCACGGTGATTGAGCTCCGCTGCGAAGCCTTGAGTTGTTTGGCCTCACCGCGATCCACCTGAACGGAGCAGTCGTCGCTGCAGGCGGCACCAAGGTCCCAACGACGAATGCCTTCTCGGGACGCGAGGATCTGAAGGCGATCCCTGAGATCTGTGGCATTGAGGCTATTGTTACTGGACATCATCAACGGCCCCCCACCGTGATCGAATCAACCTTGATATGGGGTTGGCCCACGGTGACGAACACACTCCCACTGACGGATCCGCAGAACCCGGCAGCCAGTTCAAGATCGTTGGCACACATCGAAATGCGAGGCATGACCTCCTTCGCATCACCGATCAACGTGGCCCCTTTCACCGGTTTGGTGAGTTCGCCGTTTTCGATCAGATAACCCTCTTCAACAGAGAAATTGAACTGACCCGTTGGGCCGACACTTCCCCCACCCATGGCCTTGCAGTACAGGCCTTGGTCGACGGATTCAATCAACTGCTCAGGGGTATGCGAGCCCGCATCGATGAAGGTGTTGCGCATCCGGCTCGCAGCGGCGAAGGCATGGCTCTGACGTCGGCCGCTTCCGGTGCGTTTGTGACCTGTGCGGAGTTCACCGGCCCGGTCACTAATGAACCGTTGCAGCACGCCGTCTTTGATCAGAACGGTGCGCTCTGGTTCCATCCCTTCGTCGTCCATCGAAAGGGAACCGAAGGATCCACCACTCAGCCCTTCATCGATGGCGGTGACAGCTGGATGAGCGATTCGTTGACCAACGCAGTCAGCGAAGGGAGTGGTGCCCCGTTCGATCTGGGTTGTTTCGAGCAGGTGACCACAGGCCTCGTGGAAAATCACGCCACCGAAGCGATTGGCGAGAACAGCAGGCATTTGTCCAGCATCCACGTAGTCGGCACGCAACATCGTTCCAGCGCTGTTGCAAACCTCAGCTGCACTGGCCTCGGAATCCCAGTCCCGAAGATCATCCGGACGATCGGAACTGCCATAGCGGCGGCCAATGCTGGACCGGTGATCTCCGTCGGCGGCGAGAACGGAAAGACCGGTCGACTGATGCAGGCGGATGTCGCGGGCGAAAGTGCCATCGGATGCAGCCACCAGCACTTCTTGCCAGTCCCGGGCGTAGCTGCCGCGGCGCACCTGAAGGTGCTGACCGAGACGATTGAGATGGGCTGTGCCCTTAAGCAGGCACTGGCTGGCCTGATCCAGGGATGGACAACGTTCCAGCCAGTCGGCTTTGGCCAGACCGTGGTCGGTCAGCCGTTTCAGCCCTTCGAACGTTGTAGGCGAAGTGAGCTGTTGAGCCTCGAGACCGAGCATGGCGAGGGCCTGATCAAGGGCCCGCGTCAGCCCAGCTTCGCTGAGGTCGTTGGTGCTCACGAAGCCATCTCGGCCATCACGGAACACCCTGAGGCCAGCGCCACGAGCGAAGGAAGGATTGACACTGGTGATCCGATCCTGTTCTGCCAGCAAACCGATGTGATCGGTGCGCTCGAGGAACACCTCCACCAGGTCGGCTCCTGCAGCACTACCGCGATGAAGCAAGGACTCCATGAGTCCTCGCCACTGATTCGAAAAGGCGTTGGTCAAGAAATCTCCTCGATTGGGCTGGGGTAACCCCTCAGCGCACAGCAGGCTGGAAGCGATCGCTGTCGATGGCAGGCATCAGGAACAGCTTGGCCATTTCGGCACCATTACCGATCCAGAAGGGCAACTTCCGCAGTAGCTTCACAGGAGCGATGGCATTGCTGGCGTCGGCCTTCTCCAGGGCGGCGTTGTTGGCGACCAGGCGTTCGAGGCGCGTCCAGAACTTGTCGTTATTCACATCGAGAACAACAGGGAAAACGCGCGCAGAGGTTTCGTTGGTCTTCTCGATCACCATCTGGTCGTAGGTGCGAGCGTCCAAGCCAAGGGCCTCGTAGAACTCCTTGCGGGCCACGTCGCGCACATACATGGTGGCGAACACCGCCAGCAGGAAGAAGCGGCACCAGAGTTTGGCGATCGGGCCACGAACCGTGTCCGGTTGCGCCTTCATCAGGGCATCGAAGAAATCACCGTGGCGATTTTCGTCCTGACACCAGTTCTCGAAAAAATTGAAGATCGGGAAGATCTTGCTGTCGGGATTCTTTTCGAGGTGGCGGTAAATGGCGATGTAACGCCAGTAGCCGATCTTTTCAGACAGGTAGGTGGCGTAGAAGATAAATTTCGGTTTAAAGAAGGTGTAGTCCTTGTTGGCCGTCAGGAAGCCGAGATCCAGCTGCATGCCGAAGTCGCTCATCGACTTGTTGAGGAAGCCGGCGTGGCGAGCTTCGTCACGTGCCATGTGGGCAAAGCATTCGGCCAAAAGAGGATTTTTGGCTTTGATCCGACGGCTCAGCTCTTTGTAGAGGAGAAATCCTGAAAATTCAGACGTGCAGCTCTGCTCAAGGAATTCGATGAAGACCTTGCGGGTTTCCGGATCGAGCTTGTCGGCGGCACCTTCGAACTCTTCGTTGCGAACGAAGTGATGGCGATTGTAGTCCTTCCTGAACTCTTCACAGATGGCTTCTAGTTCAGCCTCATTGGGCTGAAGATCCATCGCCGCCATCGCTTCGAAATCGGTGGTGTAGAAGCGAGGCGTCAAGATTGTGTCCTTGACAGGATCCTTGATGGCTACAGCGCTGCCTTCGGCCACGGCGGTGGGAGGGACCATCAGTTACGGATCACGATCCTGCCAATGTAGGCGCGTCAGCCCAACCTCCGAGGCCAACACGAGTAGTTAGTTACCTCCCAGCCATTTTTGGCCGTTGAGCCGTTGCAACAGGCGGGAGACGAGAAGGGGCAAGGACATCCGCTTCTCATCGATCAGAAAGCTTTCTAGCAGTGTTGGCTCACTACCGGCATCAGCCAAAGCAATCACCTTGGAACTGTTGATGTCGGCCTTGGAAAAGCAGACCCAGAAGCGGCGACCCCCAGGCAGTTCACCGACCACCATCGGACATTCACCACCAACGACGGGACGCTGCCCATCCACGCGCTCAAGCAGCTCAGCAGTGATGTCGTGCTCGGCCAGTTGTTTGGCGACGGCCGGCAAAAACAGCGTGTCGATGAATTCAGGGAAGGGCTTGTCCTCCGGCTTCGGCGGCTTGGCTTTCGGCGCTGGCTTGGCAGGGGCCTCTCGACCTGAAGTCTGCTTCTCGACAGGGGTTTTGCTCACCGATCCAGCATTGCTGGTACAACTGTAAGCAGCTTGGTTGGTTGCTTACCAGTTCGCATCCGGATCATCGCCCCAATCACTGAACTCCTGTGGTGGACAAGCCACGGTTGAAGCTTGTAGCGGATGGGGGTCTAATGCAGGGCGCTGAATCACGCGGTAGGTTACCGAGACCGTTGGAGCCGTTTCTCTCACATCCCTCTCGGGGCAATGGTTTGCGCTGGATCTGGGTGCCGATTCATGGGCGACGTACTCCGTCTCTTCGAATTCGGGTTGGACGGGGGAACGGCGTTTGCGGCTCAGAGGGCGTTCCGCGGGCAAAACAAGAAACGCTGCGACAGCGGCGGCTCCGGCAGCACCACCAACGCCGGCCAGCGCCGTCCATGCCCCCACGGGAAGTGCAGGCGTCGTCCACATCAACAGGCGGATCCAAGTCTTGTCTCCGACATTGGTGGCCGACAACGTCAGCAAGGCGAGCAGTGGAGCCAAGCAGGGGATCAGCAGCAGCCGCTGAAACATGCTCATTCAAGGGGGCCGTTCCAGCGGTTCAGGGGTGCGAGATCGTCCTCCAAGCCATCGAACAGGCGCACCACCAAAAAGTCCACCATCTCCTCCAACGAATCGGGCTGGGTGTACCAAGCCGGTATGGGCGCGGCAATGGTGGCTCCGGCTTCAGCCAGGCCGGTGAGGTTGCGGAGGTGAATCAGGTTGAAGGGCATCTCCCGGGGAGCAATCACCAGGGGACGGCGCTCCTTGAGGTGCACATCCGCACAACGTTCGATTAGATCAGCCGCAATGCCGGCATGGATCCGTCCAACGGTTCCCATGCTGCAGGGAACGATGACCATCGCCCGGGTTCGGTAGCTGCCACTGGCGATGCAGGCGGCTTGATCATTCCAGCGATGACAGATGAGTTCGCCGCTCTCTACCCCAAGCCTGACCCTCCAGAACTCTCGCTGCTTCAGAGGATCCACAGGAATGGAAAGCCCCTGTTCCGCACGAAAGACCTCATGGGCGCCGTGGCTGAGCACGAGATGAACAACACGCCCGCGCTGCAACAGAAGCTGAAGGGCACGCTCGGCAAGGGGTTGGGCGGATGCACCGGTGACCGCCAGAACGTAGGGATGCATCACTCAGCGCTCGCTGAGAGCAACAGGCAGCGGCTCCGACGATTCAGGCTCGCTAGAAGCATCGGAACCCTGGCTGATGACCTCAAGGTCGATCTGGTTGTGCAGAACATCCACATTGATCACGCGCACCTGAACGGCGTCTCCGAGTTGATAGGTCTGACGGTTCTTGCGCCCGACCAAGCGATTCTGGCGTGATCTGTATTCGTACCAGTCATCGTTGAGGGAGCTCACATGAACCAGCCCCTCAACGCGACTCTCACCAACTTCCACGAAAAAGCCATAGCTCTGCACACCACTGATGCAACCTTCCACCTGTTCGCCGATCAGGGGCTGGGCTGAACGGGCCTGGATCATCGACAGCAGATCCTTTTCCAGTTCCAACACCTGACGCCGACGGGTGTTGAGCCGTTGCACGGTGCGCTTGTTTACCAATCCGTTCAGCTTCTCGTCCTGGGATGCCGTGAACAGGGGCCATGTGAGATCAGCACCGGCACCCTTGAGCCCAAGCTTCAGGCGCGTCTTGTGACGCACGGTTGGACGATCCTTGGCATCGGTGAGCAGCACTACGATCACCTGTTGATTCACCAGGTGGGCGTAGTGCTGGGTGGCACAGGTCCACGGGGTCAGTGACGTGTTGGGGCTGGTCGAACCAGCCTCTTCCCCATCAGAATCTGCTGCCGCTGGGGTGGCTTCTGTGGATGCCACAAGGCTGAGCGGTGGCAGGGCATGACTAAGCTGCTGTTCAAGCACCCGGCGTTGGCTGCTGTCTTTGAACACCTGAATCAGTTCCGAAGGTGATGGGCAGCCGTCGTCATCCAGTTCCAGGGGAAGATCCAGGGCAATGGCTGTCTTCGCCACATCGGTCAGCACGCTGCCATCAGGCTCATTCACCTCGATGGTGATCCCAGGCAATTGGAGATCGAGTCGTTGTGCGGTCCATGCACGGTCGGCAGCCCTCAACAGAGGCTGAAGGAACGCATGGGGGTCTACCGGGTTGAACGCATCAACCCAGCGATGCCGCAAACCGGATGGATCTGCGCT
>NZ_JBGKDP010000139.1:0-3424 GCF_042954245.1 Parasynechococcus sp. | reverse complement strand
ACCCACCATCGCGGCGGCGGCGTCGGAGATGTAGTCGCCGTTGAGGTTCAACGTGGCGAGGATCGAATACTCCTGGGGGCGGGTCTGGATCTGCTGGAAAATGCTGTCAGCGATGCGGTCATCCACCAGCACCATCTCCTTCCACTTGCCGCCACCATGGCTGCTGCCGATGGCGTCGATCACCGCCTGTACTTCGGCATCGATGTCGGCTTTTTTCTCCGGGGTGAGGCTGTCGTAACCGGGCTCGATCATCCGGGCGTTGGCCTGCACGCTCAAGTTGGGGTCTGTCTCGAGGTTCCCGAGGATCCAGCTTTCCCGCTCGGTGATGCACACGTCGCGGAATTCGGTGGTGGCCAGTTCATAGCCCCAGTCACGGAAGGCCCCTTCCGTGAATTTCATGATGTTGCCCTTGTGCACAAGGGTCACGTGGCGCTTGTCTCCCTGAAGGCGTAGGGCGTGCTGGATCGCCTTGCGGATGTGGCGCTGGCTGCCGGCTTTGCTCACCGGCTTGATTCCGATGCCGGATCCCTCGGGAATCTGGCGCTTGCCCAGCTTGCCGTTGGCGGGGATCACCACCTCGTTGAGGTGCTTTCGCAGCTCCTGGCCGACGGCGTCATCGGCGTCCCATTCCACCCCCATGTAGATGTCTTCGGTGTTCTCTCGGTAGACGATCACATCCAAATCCTGGGGACGCTTATGGGGGCTTGGGGTGCCCTCGTAGTAGCGGCAGGGGCGCACGCAGGAATACAGATCAAAGATCTGGCGCAGGGCCACATTCAGTGAACGGATGCCGCCTCCCACGGGTGTGGTGAGGGGACCTTTGATGGCCACGCCGTAGGTGCGGATTGCCTCGAGGGTGTCCTTTGGCAAATACTGGTAAGTGCCGTAGAGGTCGCAGGCTTCATCGCCGGCGTACACCTTGAACCATTCGATGCTCTTGCGACTGCCGTAGGCCTTGGCAACGGCCGCATCCAGCACCTTCCGAGTGGCGGGCCAGATGTCCACGCCGGTTCCATCACCTCGGATGAAGGGGATGATCGGGTTGTCGGCCACCACGGGTTGGCCGTTCTCGAAGCGGATTGGTGTGCCCTGGCTGGGGGCGGTGAGCTTCTTGAACTGGGCCATGGCGGTTGGTCGGGCGTCAGCGGGCAGAGCCTATGACTGAGCCGGGAGAAAGGTGCCGAATCCGGCGGGCATGTCCGGGCAGTTGGGTCGGCGATGTCCTTGGGTGAGACAGAAATGCAGGGTGAGCGGTGGTGGATCGGCAATGTCGCGCCAGCTAAACGGCATCGGCTGCACTTGAGCCATTCACCAGAAGATTTGCTCCCTGAATTTGTCCGCTGCGGACGAAGTCGATGACTGCTGCATCGACACCTTCTACCAGACCGAGGTCGTTGGCATGGAGCAGCGATGGATGCCTCTTCTGGTGCTGGCGAGCCTGAGCACTGAAGTGAGCCGCTCGGCTCCAGATCAGGGTATTCAGCAGCGTGGGTGTGAACACCAGCATCAGTGTCGGTGCCTTCAGAACCAGCAGCAGGGCGCAGACAATGATGTTGAACAGTTACTGCAGCAGCCAGCGACGGGCGAATTGGCGACCGCCCGCCTCTTCCCGGAAGGTCAGCAGGGCATGGGGCCGAGATAGCCCGCCACCGAGGCGGCCAGGAAGGCGATGGGATTGGCCAAGCTGAGGCTTATCCATCGGTCCAGCAGCAGCATCCCCATATGTACTGCGGCGGCCGGGCCCTCTACCAGGACATAGCGCAGCACCCGGTTCAGCGCAGGCATCAGGCGCATTCCTCGGGCGCCTCGTTGCAGCGTTGCAGCAGAGCCTGAATCAGCCGCCAGGCTTGCTGTTCGTAGCGCTTGACGAAGTCTTCGAAACTCTGGGCGGCCGCCTCATCGGCACCATCGGAAATCACCCGCAGTACCAGCCAGGGGACGCCCTCCTGTTCGGCTACCTGTGCGACTGCGGCGCCTTCCATCTCAACGGCCTGCAGGTCGGGCAGGACATCCCGCAGCGCTTGCAGCACCGCTGGATCGCCGATGAAGCGATCCCCCGTGGCGATCAGACCGCTGCTGGGCCGTGCGAATCCCTCCAGCTCGCCCGCGCTATAGGCCTCCAGCAGAGCGGTCTTGGCCCAGTCGAACCAGGCCGGCTGCGGTTGGAGCCGGTCCTGCTTCAGCGCTGGCAGCGTGAACCTTGGGAACAGGGGCCGGGCATCCATGTCGTGCTGAACCACGCCATCGGCTAACACCACATCCCACTGGCGCAGAGTTGGATTCGCAGCACCGGCAACACCGGTGAAAATCAGCAGATCGATGCTGGGATCACTGGCAAGCAGGCGTGTTGCCGCCCGCGCCGCGCTCACTTTGCCCCAGCCGCTCCAGGTCAGGCTGAGGAGCACCGTTTCGCCCCATGATCCCCTGTGGATTGCCAAGTCTCCGTGATTGCTGCAGCTCAGATCCTTCAGGTGGCTGAGATCCGTGCCGATTTCCTCCGGCATGGCGCCGAGCAGGCCCAGGTGCAGCGGTTGCGTCATGGTTTCGTGAACCTCGCGCAACCGTAACGGCGACCTCTGGCATCTCCCTCCACACTGTGCGGAATGGGGAGGTTGCAGTGAACGCGGGCGAATCGGTACACAGCGTGGCCCGGATGCGTGCGCTTGCATCCACGATCACGCTTGTGCGTCGCCAATTTCCCGCTGCACAGGCCAACCTCAGCCCCTGGAGGGACGACCCGCAGACCCGACAGTGGACTGAGACGGAATCGTTGGACCTCTCGTTTCACTTCCCTGGCTGGAGTCCGCGCCTGGAATGCCGCAGTTTGCTGATGCAATTGCGCGTCAGCACGGAGCATGGTGACGACCAGCTGCGCCTGCTGGGGGTGTTGATGCGGGGCATGACCTACGACGGTGAACGCTGGCGCTTGGCCACGGTTGGTGAATGGTTGCCAGAAGGCCTCCATTTGCCTCAGCAGCAGCAGGTGAAGCAGCTTCAGCAGATCTGTCGCGAGCTGTTCGAGCTCT
Organism: Parasynechococcus sp.; assembly: GCF_042954245.1. GTDB lineage: Bacteria > Cyanobacteriota > Cyanobacteriia > PCC-6307 > Cyanobiaceae > Parasynechococcus. The sequence goes on along the minus strand of NZ_JBGKDP010000139.1, from coordinate 398 downwards.
TTGATGGAACCGCTGCGTCCGAACCAGCGGCGTAACCCTTCGCAACGCACAAAGCCGTCCTGCCTTGAACTTCTTTTAAATTCGACATTTGGCCATTTCTCGCAATCATGTCTGTCACCCTTGCTGCCCAGCTCCGGGAAGGCACGAAAAAGTCGCACACGATGGCCGAGAACACCGGCTTTGTGAGCTGCTTTCTGAAGGGAGTTGTTGATAAGGCCAGTTATCGCAAGCTGGTGGCTGATCTCTATTTCGTTTACTCCGCGATGGAGGACGAGATCAGCAAGCTGACGGATCATCCGGTGGTTGGACCAGTCGCCATGGCCCAGCTGAACCGTCGTGAGGCGTTGGAGCAGGACCTCACCTATTACTTCGGTAACGGCTGGATAGAAGCCATCCAG
>NZ_JBGKDP010000138.1:0-9030 GCF_042954245.1 Parasynechococcus sp. | reverse complement strand
GGGCCTGCGCAGCTCACTGCAACTGCTGGAGAACGCCGGATCAGCCCCACAACGCTGGAACCGCATTCAAAACCTCAGCAGCAAGCTCTGGCAGGCATTCCAGGGGCTGGAACGCGTCACACCCTTTCTGGATGTGGCGCCCGCCAGCGGACTGGTGAGCTTTCAGATCAATGGCGATGTGCCCCCTGCAGAGCATGTGAAGCAGTTGGGTGCCCAGGGGCTATGGATTCGCGACTTGGCGGACCCCAGTTGCTTGAGGGCCTGCACCCACATCAGCACCACAGACGACGACATCAACGCCCTGGTGGCAGCCATCAGCGCCCTTTGATCAGCTCAGATCAACCGCATCAGCACAACTTGCTTCAAAACAACCTCAAACGCAGGGCGCGTTCCGCTTCCTCGCGATCGTCGAAGTGCACCTTTTCGGTGCCGAGAATCTGGTAATCCTCGTGCCCTTTCCCGGCCACCAGCACCAGATCGTTCGGCTCAGCTTCGGCAATGGCTGAGGCAATCGCCTTGGCTCGATCACCCTCCACCAGCAGATCACGACCGACCGGAATCCCCGCCACCACGTCATTGAGGATCTGCTGAGGATCCTCGGTGCGGGGGTTATCGGAGGTGACAACCACACGGTCAGCCAGGCGTGCCGCAATTGCCGCCATCTGCGGACGCTTGCCCCGATCCCGATCACCACCGCAACCGAACACACAGGTCAGTCGGCCCGTGCAGAACGGACGCGCCGCTGAAAGAGCGTTGTCCAAGCCATCGGGAGTGTGAGCGTAATCCACCAGCACCGGGGGCAAATGCGCTGCATCTACCCCGTTCAAAATCACCCGCTCCATCCGGCCAGGCACGCCGCCGAAACGGCCGATGGCCTCCAGCAGCACCGGCAAGGGCAGCTGCTGCTGAAGCAACACCCCCACCGCCTGAAGCAGGTTCATCAGGTTGAAGCGGCCCAACAAGGGCGAACGGAAACGGCCCTCACCCACAGGGCTGATCAAGCGGCCTTCCACCCCAGCGGCCTTCATCTGCAGGTCGCTCATGTGCAACTCAGCCGATGGATCCTCCAGGGAGCTGCGCCAACAGACGGCGCCGAGTCGTTCGGCCAGCCGCGCCCCCCAGGGGTCATCACTGTTGACCACCGATCGCGCATCACCTTCCAACAACAAAGGATCCGCGAACAGCGACGCCTTGGCCTCGAAGTAGTCCTCCATCGAGGCGTGGTAGTCGAGGTGGTCCTGGGTAAGGTTGGTGAACACGGCGCCTGCGAAGCGGCAGCCCGCCACCCGCTGCTGCGCCAGGGCATGAGAACTCACCTCCATGGCCGCCAGGCCGCAACCGGCGGAGGCAGCCTCGGCGAGTTGCCCCTGCAGGCGATCGGCAAAGGCCGTGGTGTGGGTGGCCGTGGTGCTGTGGCCCGACCAGCGGTTCACCAACGTGCCGAACAGGCCCACCGATTTGCCGGCTGAAGCGGCCAGATGCTCGATCAAATGGGTGGTTGTGGTTTTGCCATTGGTGCCAGTCACACCAATCAGAGCCATACGCCTGCAGGGGTGATCCCAGTACGCCGCGGCAATCTCACCGATTCGACGAGCCACCGACTCTTGAATCACCACCACAGGGGCATCAGCACCTGGCGGTTGTGCAGCAGCAGCTTCAGCTCCAATCACGGCAGCGGCGGCACCGGCCTCAAGGGCTTGGGCCCAGAAGGTGCCTCCATCCACCCGTTCGCCGGGGAGACCGAGAAACAGGATTCCAGGACCGACGCGGCGTGAATCCGTCGTGATCGCCTCCAACCCAGGGTTCACCAGTCCCTGCGGCACTGCGATGCCTGCATCACTCAACAGGGCATGCAACGCCTGCGTCATCCCATCTCCACTGTGCTTGGGGGAGTTTTAAGTCGTTCAGAGCGCCGTGGACAGACAGCGTTGCAACCAATTCAATAGTCCCTCACCGGCGAGACGTGGTGCAACCCGGGGAAGCTCAGATCCATCGAGCGCAAGCACGGGCACCTCGAGGTCGTAGCGCGCCTTCAGCTCCTGGGGGGTGCCGGTCGCATCAATATCGATCACCGTCAACGTGATCGACAACCCCAGGAGATCGAGGGCGCGCAAGCGGGATTCCAAGCCTTCGCAGAGGCAGCAGCCGATGCGGCTGTACAGGGTGAGCTGCTTCATCAATCGGGCACCGGGTCACAGCCACAGGGTGTAAAGGGATGGCAGCGCAGCAGCCGTTTCACGGTGAGCCAGCCCCCCTTCCAGGGGCCATACCTTTGGATGGCCTCAAGGCCATAGGCACTGCAGGTGGGCGTGAAGCGGCAGCGGGGCCCAATCATCGGGGAGATGAAGCGCCGATAAAAACCAAGCCCTGCCAGGAGAACAGCCGCTAGAGCCTGGTTCAACACCTGTCGCAGCTGGGCCATCGGACCGCCAGATAGAGTGGCGGATCCGTGCATCGTGGCAGATGCCTGGGACTGTTTCGGTTCCAGCATGCCCAACAACCGCACGATCTCAACACACACCTTCCCAACCTATGTCTCGTTACCGCGGCCCTCGCCTGAGGATCACGCGGCGCTTGGGAGACCTCCCCGGTCTCACCCGGAAGGCCGCCAAACGGTCCTATCCCCCCGGTCAGCACGGCCAAGCCCGTCGCAAGCGCTCTGAATACGCGATCCGTCTCGAAGAGAAGCAAAAGCTTCGCTTCAACTACGGCGTCTCCGAGCGTCAGCTCGTGCGCTACGTGAAGAAAGCACGCGCCCAGGAAGGTTCCACAGGAACCAACCTGCTCAAGCTGCTTGAGAACCGTCTCGACAATGTTTGTTTCCGCCTCGGCTTCGGTCCCACCGTGCCCGGTGCCCGTCAGCTGGTGAACCACGGTCACATCACCGTTAACGGTCGTGTCACCGACATCGCCAGCTACCAGTGCAAGCCTGGCGATGTGATCGCTGTCCGCGAGCGCAAGTGCAGCAAGAAGCTGGCTGAAGCCAACCTCGAGTTCCCCGGTCTAGCCAACGTGCCGAACCACCTCGAGCTGGACAAGTCTAAGCTGAGCGCCAAGGTCATCGCCCACTGCGAACGCGAGTGGGTTGCCCTGGAAATCAACGAACTGCTGGTGGTGGAGTACTACTCCAGAAAGGTCTGATCCAGATCCGCAGTTAACACCCCACGATGCGCAACCCTGGGTTCAGAGTTGCGTTTTTTTTGATTGATCCCCAGGCACTGCAGACGCTCACCAGCCATGACTGGCTCGGACTGATCCATCCCGTGCTGATGATCCTGTTCGTCTACCCGGTGGTGGGCGCCACGATTCGGCTGGGAATCCTGGCGCGGGAAAAGCGTTTGAAGATCAACCCGATCGCCGACACCGTGCCGGTGGAGCATGCGCAGCATGGGGCCTGGGTGACTAGCGGAGTGCTGGTAGCGGTGCTGATCGGCCTCAGTCACAGCCTCTGGAACATCCATCCCCTGGGTCTAGTCGTCACCGGCTGCGCCGTGCTGTTCGGCTTCGGCCGCCTGCTCTCAAGCCGGACGATTTGGCAGCGCCTGCTCTGGGCCGCTGCCTCTGCGGGAGGGCTACTTCTGCTGGGGCTGCAACCCGCCGTGGAGCGGTTCAGTGATATTCCCTGGAGCCCCCTGTTCTGGCAGTCCCATTTCTGGATGGGGATGTTGCTCACCGCCCTGTTGCTGAGCTCCACCGCTTTGCAACCGTTGATTGCTCATTCCGTGAGTGCCAGGCGCTTTCACATCAGCAGCAATCTGCTGGTGGCCTTATTGCTGGCCATGCAAGCGATCTCCGGCACCAGAAACCTGTTGCTGCACTAAGCCAAACCCGCCTCCACACCACCCGAAAGTTCCTCAGCGGCGAGTACCTGCCGCAACCAGGGAAGGCTCAGGCCGATCACATTGGAATAACAGCCATCCAAGCCATCGATGCAGAGGCCGCCGCGGCCCTCGAGGGCAAAACCGCCAGCGCATTGCAGTGGTTCACCACTGACCACATAGGCTTCGATCTCGGCCTGGCTGAGCGGGGCAAAGCGCACCACCGTCTCCACGCAGGCCAACACCTCAGGTTGTCCGCGACGGATCAGGCAATGGCCCGTCAACAGAGATCCACAGCCGCCAGCCATCCGCTGCCAACGCTCAATCGCTTCGACTGGCCCCGAGGGCTTGCCGAACACTTGCCCTTCAAAACTGAGCATGGAGTCACAGCCCAGCACAGTCGTGATCTCAGCATCATGCGCAGGGTCAAGCAACTGGGCAACAGCCTTGGCCTTGGCCTGCGCCAGCAATTTCACCAGCTCTGCTGGATCTGCATGCTGAATCTGATCCTCATCCACACCGCTGACGCGCACCTGATGCTGAATTCCCGCTTGCTCCAGCAAGCGGCGACGCGCCGGCGAGGCGGAAGCAAGCATGAGCACGGAAACACACTGCAGAACAACGCTCCGTAGGCTGCCAGGGACGAAAGGCTTCGCCATCGCTCACCCCACCGACCTGCTGGATCGACGCAGCCGTGACCGGGCTTGCCGGGCCATGGGATGCCTGCCCTTCTCTGAAGCCCTCTACCGGGATCTTCAACAGCAAGGCTTGGATGCCGGCGACCTCTGGAGCGAACCCAACCGCTACGGCCGCAAGACACGCTGGTTCCGCAACAGCGAAGCCCTCGAGGACGATCTCCGCTGGCTGATCAGCGTGGGTGTGCTGCGCCGGGAAGTGGATGGGCAGGGCCTGACCAGCCGGTTCAGGCTCACCCCCCTGGGTCGCCAACTTCTCGATGACGACCCTGCACTCCTGCAACGTTCCATCCCGGTGCTAGATCGGCTGCGCCACAGCCTGCGTCGGCACTGGCCGCTGTGACCCGCACCCCGCTGCGCCCCCTGATGGTGCTGGGCACCTCCAGCGGTGCCGGCAAATCCTTGATGACGGCGGCGTTGTGCCGGGTGCTCCAACGCCGGGGAGAACAGGCGCTGCCCTTCAAGGGGCAGAACATGAGCAACAACGCCTGGGTGGATGCTGATGGTGGCGAGATGGCCTACTCCCAGGCCATGCAGGCCTGGGCGGCGGGTCTTGAGCCCTGCTGTGCCATGAATCCCGTGCTGCTGAAACCCCGGGGCGACAGCACCAGTGAGGTCATCCATGGGGGCCAAAGCGTGGGAATCGCCCGCGCCGAGCACTACTACCGCGACTGGTTCCGCCCAGGCTGGCAAACGATCAGGACCGGGCTAATGGAGCTCCAGCAGCAATGGCCCCATGGCCGGCTGGTGCTGGAGGGGGCGGGAAGCCCTGTGGAAGTGAATCTGCAACGGCGCGACCTCACCAACCTGCGCCTGGCCCAGTACCTGCGGGCCAACTGCCTGCTGGTGGCCGACATTGAGCGCGGCGGAGTCTTTGCCCAGATCGTCGGAACGCTCACCTTGCTGCGCCCGGTGGAACGCCCCTTGATCAAAGGCATCCTGATCAACCGCTTCAGAGGTCGGCGGAAGCTGTTTGATGAGGGTCGCCGCTGGCTCGAAGCCAACACCGGGGTACCGGTGCTGGGGGTGATGCCCTGGCTGAACGAGCTGTTTCCTCCAGAAGATTCTCTCGATCTGCTGGAACGCAAACCCACCCGGGGAGCCACCGATCTGGAGATCGCCGTGCTGCGGTTGCCCTCCTTGAGCAACTTTTCCGATCTCGATCCGCTTGAGGCCGAAGCCAGTCTGAGGCTGCGCTGGATTCAACCCGGGGAGCCCCTAGGGGAACCGGATGCCATCATTCTTCCGGGAAGCAAGCAGACGCTGCGGGATCTGGAGGCGTTGAACAGCTGTGGACTAGCCGATCAACTCAGGGCCTACACCCGCGCTGGTGGATCCGTTCTGGGCATCTGCGGCGGAATGCAGATGCTGGGCAGAAGATTGAACGATCCGGAGGGACTGGAGGGCACGGATCAGAGGGGGCCCCAAAACGGCTTGGGAATCCTCCCCCTGGAGACCACCTTCAGCGGCACGAAACGGCTGAGTCAGCGCAGCATTGATGGCCTCTGGCCTATGGAGACGCCGCTGCGCGGATTTGAACTGCACTACGGAACAACCACGCCGGATCCTGGTCTTCAGCCCCTAAGCAGCGAACCGGGTTTGGGTTGGTGGGCTCCTGGACCAAAGGGTTCGAGCGTGGTGGGTACCTACTTGCACGGGTTGCTCGACAACGGCCCCTGGCGACGGGCCTGGCTCAACAGGCTTCGCGATCAACGGGGGCTGCAACCGTTGGCCAACGATCCCCAGAACCACAGCGCTCACCGTGATCTGTTGCTCGATCGCCTGGCCGATGCCTTCGAGCAACATGTGAACCTTGCTCCATTGCTCCAGCCATGACCACGATTCCTGTGCGCTGGCCCGATGGCCGCACAACCCAGGAAACCATTGGCCAAGACTGGTTGGTGGCCGCCAGTGGAGCTGGCATCAGCATTCCCACCGGTTGCCTGGGGGGCAGCTGCGGGGCATGCGAGATCGACGTAAACGGCAAGACGGTGCGCGCCTGCATCAGCACCGTTCCACCTTCGAAATCAGCGAAACTCACCGTTGAATTCGCCACCGATCCGCACTGGTGACTCCCTTTCGCTTCAGCTTGATGGCCCTGTTCACCGGAGCCCTGAGCGGCGCCGGCGTAGCTGTTGTGATGGGTTGGAGCGGCAGTGGCCCAGATCGGTGGAGGTTGCGTCGGGCCTGAAGCCCTGATGAGCCGCATGGCCGCCCTGATCAGCCAACGGATCTGGCATGAGCGCGACAAAAGACTCCAAGAGGCAACGGTGGCAGGGAGCTTCGGATTGTTCGGAACTCCGCTGGTAGGAGGTGCTGTCGTTGCCGAAACCCGCCAAGAAAACCGCAACCAGGATCTGCTGAACCGCTGGCTGCCGGGAAGCATCGGTGGTGTTGCCGGGTTTGCGGCATTCCATGGTATCGATGCCGCCAGCGGTGGATCGCTGTAACGACTCCCCTACATCTGGCCCAGCACCCTGGGGGAAGATCTCGGCAGCCTCAGCGCAGGCCTATTGGGGGGAGTGGTCGGTTGCGGCCTGGGCTGGCTGTTGCTGCAGTGGCGAGGCTGGCTGGAGTAGCGCCAACTCCTGACCCGATGGCCCTGGTGGCCGCTGCTGACCGGCCTGCTGTTGGGGACCTGCATGCACTGGTTGCCGTTGGTTCCCTTCGCTGGGGAAGACCAGCTGCGCCCCCTGCTGGAAGGCCAGAACTCAAGTGAGGCCTGGGTCCTACTCCTCTCCGCGATCGTGAAACTGCTGATGCTGGGCTTTTGCCTGGAAACCGGCTGGCGCGGAGGGGTGTTCTTCCCCTTGTTCCTGGTCGCATGCGCCCTGGGGATGGGGCTGGACTCCTGCTGCCGGATCTGGGCAGCCTTGGCAGCTGGTGCGGTGCCCTCACAGGTGCGTTGTACCGCTGCGTGCTTGCTGTACCCGTGGCGGTTCTTGTGCTCGGGGTTGCCCTCCTCCAGGGCAACGGGGCCGCCAGCCTACTGGTGGGCCTTGATATGGCGCACCTGATCAGGTCTCGTGTTGACCTGGATGGTGGCCCTCCACTTCGCCCTTGAACACACGACTGGCCAGGATGTCTACTGCCTCAATCGTGGTGAGATCCAGCTTGGTCAGAGCCTCCCCCATCCGCGAAAACAACCGGTTGGCCTGGCGCAGACGGGCCCGGTCCAAAGCATTGCGAACCGAGCGCGCATTAGAGAAGAAAGACAGCTGACGCCGGCGCGAGACGTAATCGCAGAAAGCCATCTCGGCCTCGGCACTGAACTGGTAATGCTGAGCCTCCAGGAGCAGGCCTGCGATCGCCATCAGCTCGTCGTCGCTGTAGTCCGGGAAATCGAGATGGTGAGCCACCCTTGAGGAAAGCCCTGGATTGGAGCTGTAAAAGGTCTCCATCCGATCTTTGTAGCCCGCGAAGATCACCACCACGTCGCTGCACCGGCTCTCCATCTCCTGCAGGAGAATCTCAATCGCCTCGGCACCGTAATCGCGCTCGTTGTCTGGTTTGTAGAGGTAATAGGCCTCATCAATGAACAGCACGCCACCCTGGGCGCGCTTGAGCATCTCCTTGGTTTTGGGGGCGGTGTGGCCCACGTACTGACCCACGAGGTCGTCGCGGGTGGCCGTCACCACATGGCCTTTGCGGAGGTAGCCCAGGCGATGCAGGATTTGCGACATCCGCTGCGCCACGGTGGTCTTGCCGGTACCGGGATGGCCGGTGAACGACATGTGCAAACTGGGCGCAGTGCTGGGCAAATCCAGTTGCTGCCGCACCTGATCCACCAGAAGCAACGCTGCAATCTCACGGATCCGCGTCTTCACCGGCGCCAGCCCGATCAGGTCGCGATCCAGTTGGTCGAGCACCTCAGCCACACCGGAATCGGCGTAGGCCGAAGCCAGATCAACCGAGGAGGGCATCGATCTCTGTGGCAAAGGCGCGATCGGATTTGCTCAGCTGGGCATCAGGGCCGTCATCCTCCGGCCGGATCGTGATGTTCACGTAAGTGCGCCCGAAGCTGATGTCGGGAAAGCGCTGGGTCGCCTCACTGTGCTCACCAAGCGTGTCGAGAAAATCGCGGGTGGCGTCGTAGCTGTCGAACTCGAAACGACACTCGAGACACACGGGTCGTTTCCGCTCCTGCCACTGATTCATCAGAGCCCCCATTCAGCCTAAACCTGCTGAAAACCTAGAGGAGCGCCACCCGCTGGCAGCCCATCAAACGCCCTGACCAGGCCTCGACGTAGGCCCGATTGGCGGCCTGATGCTCGGGATTATCGGAATCCAGCGAATGCGGCATCGTGCCGGCGATGGCGGCATTGGTGACACAGAACATCGACTTCTGGAAGCTGATGCAGATCTGCACGTGCACATCGGTCTGCCCACGACCGTTATTACCGTACCAGAGGCTCAGTTCCTCGGGCAGGTGGCGGTACATATCCTGCATGCAGAGGCTGGGGGGAATGCCCGCACCCATGCTCGGAATCGGGTCGGCGTAAAGGGCGCCGTACTTG
>NZ_JBGKDP010000137.1:0-7457 GCF_042954245.1 Parasynechococcus sp. | reverse complement strand
AGAAAATTCCAAGTCTCCGTTCCGTGGCTTGGAGTGTCTGCGCCCCTGCGAAAGGGGGTGAACATTATGTAGCGGCTGCTACAGAAATATTGTACGCCTAAGTCAACTCTCGGGTTTTCAGCGTTGCCCAGCTTTAGCAGCCCAGCCCATCTCCTTCTGCCAGGTCGGCGCCCAGAGCTTGCAACGCTTCTTTAGGTGTTCACCCGGTCTGCCTGAGGTTGCAGGCCAACCATGTGTGGCAGTGCTCATCGACGCCATAGGTGAAGCGTTGGTAGGTCATGCACGCCATACCACCCTTCCAGTTCTCCAGGTCGCGTTCGCCGACAAAGCCCCACTCCTCCACGATCTTCCTGTATTCAGTATGCCTGTGCTAATACAAGGAATAGGTGTTTGGCAGCTGTGTCATCGGTACCGCTTCATGGAGCGGCAAACGTGATCGACGAGCATCTCGTCAGTAGTCAGAGGTACCAGTTGAACAGAGGCTCATGGAAGAAATTTTTGATCCCAAAGGTCTCCGAAAAATGCTGTCCAAGACCACGGGCGATTCCCTATCAATGGTTCCTGCGACACCTCCTCTACGACTGAGTGAGTCATCGCGGCAGCACGGGAGAGCGACCCGTTAGCTGGCAGACAATCCAGTCCTCATCCCACGGCATCTGGGAAGAGGGCTTGCTTTCTGCGCTTAACTCCGTCTTCCAATAACGGGAAAGATTTGGTGCATTGCACTCGATTGCCCAATGCCTCGTCAGCGTTATTAAGCGGTATCTGCATCGCTTGGGGAGAACTCGTTTCTCCTCGCGGGTCCGTGGCCTCACATCATTGATTCGGTAAAGGCTGTTGAAAGTCAGCCCGACCGATCGAAGGGGCTGCGCCGCCTCAAGAAGATGAGGATCTCGGAAATCACCGCACGTAGCGGGCGTAGCTGGGCAGTCATTTCAATCGAATCTGAGTCGAGTAACCCGTTGGCGTGATGATGTTCACCACTTCAGGAATAGGGCGACTCAGTGTGTAACCATGTTCGGTCAACTTCTCCCAGGATTCTTTGAGTGATTTAGTGTCCATAGCTTCTGGATAACACATCTCATTAGAATTCCGCCACTTGATCTCATTGTGTGCCGCTTGATGCATTTAAGAGCGGATTATTAACCGACCATTAGACAAAGTAGAAGAGAGATGATCCAAGAATTCAGCATGATTTCTCGGCCTCCGCCGATGGTGCATCAGCTTGGTGAAAAGCGCTTTGTTGTGTGCGTATCGAGTGGGCTGTGCCTGGAATTTGCTGATCGATGGGATGCCGAGTGCTGCTTAAAGAGTCTTCAGGTTTCAAGTGTTTTACCTAATTAGCTATTTATATATTTGGTGGGCAAGAATTAAGTATTTTTGGCTACTGCGCAACTCCAGGATTGCGGCATTATCGACTGACTCGCGGCTGACAGGTGTCTTAAGAAGAGAAGTGCATCCTCTTGATGGAAGCTGTGTACACCGCCACAGACAAAGACACTTGCTACAAGTTGATGCAGAAGGCTGATCAGGTCTTAAAAGACACTCAGGCAACCGTAGACAGCATTGATGCAGAGGCTGCTTAAAGACCTCCACGACCTTCCTCAAACAGCAGGAACAGCTCGCCGTCGTATCCCAGTTCTCGCATCATGTAGGCCCAATCCACTTCGTCGGCTGGGTCGTAGTCATCGCTTTTGCTGATGTTCTCAGCGGCCCACTCAAGCTTGGCATCAAGGTGTCGCCGGATGGTCGCTGCAATGCCCCGGCCAACCTTTACGTCAGGCTGGTGGAACCGAGCGGCCTGACCAAGAGCCCAATTCAAAAAGCCCTCATCTCCGATGCGACCCGCCAGCGCCAGCTCCAGGCGGAGGGGAAGGCGCGGTTCGACAAGCTGTTGAAGGAATGGGAGGACGCCGATCCCCAGGATCGCGACAAGCACCCTCCCCACCGGTGCCCGCTGCATCAGAACGAGTTCTCTCCGGAAGCGCTCGGGATGTGGCTGCAGTTCTATGAGCAGGCTGGCCTTGGTGTCCTGCTGACCCGCGCTGAATTGAGCGGGATGCCGCGAGGGATCGAGTCCGACACCAGGCGCAGCAGGGGGACCGCTGAAGCTCAATTTTTAGAGTCTTACGACGGTGATGGCTGTACTTCTCTTCTCTCCGCGTTAGCAAGGCCGGTACGGGTGAGGTGCGGAGCTATTCCTCTTGCCATGTCTCCCTGTTCGGTGGAGTCCAGGACGAGGTGTTGCGGGAGTTGATCAACGGCTCTCACGCCAGCGGCAAATTTGCCCGGATCCTGATAGTGAAGTGCCCCCTCAAACCGCTGGAGCTGAAGGACGATCCGATCAGTGTCGAGGAGTAGGAGGCGTTCGAGCAGGCGGAAAGGGTCTTGGCCTTCTATGCGCGTCTGTTGTATGAGCTGCCACCCCGTCGGTATCGACTCAGCGCAGAGGCTCGCCGTCATCTAAATGGTTGGTTTCGCGCCCACCAGCTGGAGGCGTTCAAGCCTTCAACGCCGTCGGTCATCTCCGCGATGTTGGGCAAGACCAGCGCCAATGCGCCTCGGTTGTCGGTGCTCCTTCATTTGGTGTGGACGGGTGAGGACCCCACTGCTGAGATCTGTCTCGATCTCGTGCGGGCGGCCACCGCGATGGTGGATCAGGTCGTCTCAAAGACCCGGGAGTTTGACCAGCCCCCGGAGAGCATCGGCACCGAGCTGATGCGTCACATCCATTCCCTTAGCTGGGAGAACGACGTTCCTAAGCAGGACGTGATCACCTGGCAGGACGCCAAGGACAAGGGCACCCAGCGCATCCACGATTGTGGTGCGAAGGGGTTCAGGAAGGCCATCGCTGGGCTGGAGGCGATGGGGTTGGGTGAACGTCTCCAGGCCGGTTCGGTCCCGGCCTTCAGAGCCCTGAAACCCTGGCCGTAGACACCGTGGACAGCGGCGGACATGGCGGTTGTCTGCCGCCATCGTCCTCGACGACTGGGCTTCGGGTCGATTCAGATAGATGGACATGGCTTCCTGTTGTTAGGGCCCCGTGGCCGGTGTTCCGCGGAGTTCCAGGGAGCCCCTTTGTGGGGGGGAACAGCTGGAAGTGGTGTCTATCTGTCCGAACCACTTCAGATCCACTTCACTGCAGGTGATCTGAGCAGACACAACCCATGCCTGAGCATGTCCATGGTGTCCGACCTCTTGCAGGTTGAACAGGTTTTCAATCATTGAGATCAACCATCAGCATTTCAGGGATTAGGCCCCGAGGCTCCTGGGTGAGCAGAACTTGCCTTGCTTTTCCGGTAGACGCTCCACACGAAGTGGAGCGTTGAGGTGCGCCAGTTGATCGAAGTAAGTGGAAGAAGACCCGCGATTCAGAGGCTTCCAGAGCATGCTCTGTACGGTGAGGTCTGCCGCTGACGAGGTCCATGGCTATCGCCATGACCACGGGTTACAGCGCGCAGACCGAGGGTGCTCTTCTGTGCATCGAAGCTGCCTCGGACTGGGCCCTGACTTGTGTGAATCAACTGGCTGTCGCTGACAGCCATGTCCTAATCGATTACGGAGCTGCCGACGGTGGCACCGCTGTCGGGCTCTGGAACCAGGTGCTGGATCGTTTGCATGCCAACCAGCCGACGGCACACCTGACGCTGATCGGCAACGACCTGCCAAGCAACGACAACATTGCTCTGGCCAACAACCTGGCCCTGCAGATCCCCCGGGATCCGAAGCCAACGGTGCTGGTGAGTGCCCGCAGCTTCTACGAGCCGTCCGTGGCGCCGAACTCGGTGAGTTTCGGCTTCTCCGCCACGGCCATGCACTGGTTGAGCACCTCCCCAGGCCCGCTCGACAGCCATACCCACGTGCTGGCCTCCGGTGATGCCGATGCGCTTCAGCGCTTCACTGCCCAGGCGATGAAGGACTGGAGCCAGATCCTCGAGCTGCGCAGCCGCGAGCTGAAGGTGGGCGGCCGCCTGCTGACCGTGAACCTCTCCCGGAATAAAGCAGGGCTTTATCTGGGGCACAACGGCGGCGAAACCCGCAACGTGCATGACCAGTTGCACCAGATCTGGCGGGGCATGGCCGAGGAAGGCCTGATCAGCCAGGAGCAGTACAAACAAGGCACGGTTCTGAACTTCTACAAGTCCCCCGAGGAGTTCATGGCTCCGCTGAAGGACCAAAACAGTGCCGCCTATCGCAACGGCCTGCGGCTGGTGGACGAACGCACCGTGTACGTGAAGTGCCCCTACCGCCGCCGCTGGGACGAGAACGATGACACCGCCGCCGCCTTCGCCGCCGGCCTGATGGCGACGATCCGCAGCTGGAGCCGCCACAGCTTCGCCAGCGCTGCCGGTGATGCCGCAGCAGACACGGTGTTCGAGCGTCTGCAACAGCGCATCGCCGAAGCCCCCAGCGAATGGAGCCTCGACTACGTCGAACACCACCAGATGATGGAGAAGGTGGCCTGATGAGCAAAAGCAAGAAGCCAGCGCCGACCGTGTCAGTATTGGCGGAACACGTTTCCGACCACCTCTCAGTGTTCGTGGTGGCGGAAGACACCGATACCAAGCGCCCCGCCAACGGAGGCCTGCGTGTGCTCAATTACCTGAGCGATGAGGCCTGCATCGTCGACGGTCAGCGGCTGGCGGGATTGATGACCCACAAGCACGATCTCTACGGCACCGGTTTCGCCGGAGGCAAGATCGTCGCCCGGGCCGCTGAACCTAATGCCGTCAAGGATGAGCTGATCAGCGTCACCGCCGAGCTGCTGGAGTCGCTTGATGGGGCCATGATCACCGGCTGCGATCTCAACACCAGCCTGGAAGACATGGAGCGTCTGACGGCGCTCACCCCCCATGTGCTGGCGGCGGTCGGTAGCCCCGTGGACGCCAGTGCTGCCACCGCCCATGGCACCCTCGGAGCCGTGGAAGCCGTGCTGGATAAAGACCTCAACGACGCCCGGCCGGGCCGGGCCCTGGTGCACGGCTGCGGTGCTGTGGGTGGCACGGTGGCACGCCATCTCGTCGAGCACGGTTGGACCGTGTTCACGGTGGATCTGGATCGCGAGAAAGCCAGTTTGCCCGGTGCGAGGCCGTTGCCGGACAGCTGCACCTGGTGGGAGTTGAACCTCGACCTGCTGCTGCCCTGCTCAATCTCCGGGTTGATCAACACCGAGATGGCGACGGCGCTGCGGACCCCCGCCGTGGTGCCTGCGGCCAATGCCCCCTTCCAACAACCCCAGTTGGCGGATGACCTGCGTCGCCGCGGTGTCAGGGTGCTGCCGGACCCCCTGGTGAATGCCGGCGCCGTGATCGCCGATTCGATTGAACGGTTCTCCCCCGACGCCTGGAAGGACGCAGGTGCCAAAGACGTCTATGCCTTCGTTCGCTATGAGGTGCGCCGGCGTGCCAGCGACTACCTCAATCAGCGCGAACAGGGATTGTCAGTGGCTGCTGCCCTCGAGGAAGTCGCGGCGACACCCTCCATGGAGCCCATCGGCCTCAGCTTTGGAGAGAGCGAATGAGCACACCCTCCTCCCTGCCCAGCCGTGCGGCCGTGGTGATCGTGGGCGGCGGTATGGCCGGCCTCAGCTGTGCTGCATTCTTGGCCCGCCGCGGCGTGCGCGATGTGGTGCTGCTGGAAGCCCAGACCCTGGCCCATGCCAAGGCCAGCAGCTACGGCGAAACCCGGATGTTCCGTGAGATGTACTCCGACCCGGTGCTCTGCCGTCTAGCCCAGGAGGCCAACCGCCTCTGGCGCGATGAGGAAACCCACGCTGGTCAGCAACTGCGGGAGACCCACGGCCTGCTGTTCTACGGCGAAAGCTGGGATGAGGAAACGATCGAAGGGTCGATCCCTGGGGCCCGACGGGTCATGGACGACCAGAGTATTCCCTATGAGGCCCTCGATGCCGACCAGATCGCTGATCGTTTCCCGCTGAAGCCGAAGGCGGGCTTCACCGGACTGTTTGAGCCAACCGCGGGTGCTGTGCGCAGCGATAGAGTCGTGGCCCACTGGATCAACACCGCCCGCAATGCCGGCCATCAGCTGATCGAGCACTGCCCCGTGGCGGTCCTCGATCCAGACGGCGGAGGCGTCACCCTGGAGAGCGGCGCACACATCGCCGCCGGACAGCTGGTGGTGGCCTGCGGGATCTGGAGCCAGCTGTTGCTGGCTCCCCTTGGCCTCGCACCAAAACTGGAAGTGTGGCCAATGCTTTGGGCCCACTACACGGTCGACCCGGCGCTGGCCGATCGCTACCCGCAGTGGTTCTGCTTCCAACAGGAACGCGGCGATGACGGTGGTCTCTACTACGGATTTCCTGTACTTAGCCACACCAGTGATGGACGCCCCCGGGTCAAGGCGGGCATCGACTGGGCCCCGCGGGACCTGCGCGTTGCCGAATCCAACGCCATGGTCACCGAGCCACAGACCCGATTGGTGGAGCTGCTCGATGCCTTCCTGTTCAACGAACTGGACGGTGTGCAGGAGCGGGTGGAGACTGTGATCAGCCCTTACTCCATGGCCAGCGACGTGAACTTCGTACTGGACCGGCTCACCCCAAAGCTGAGCCTGTTTGCGGGAGGTTCCGGCCAGGCTTTCAAGTTCGCTCCCCTGATCGGTGATTCCCTGGCACGCCTCGCCAGTGGCGAACAACCAGCGGTGGATCTCTCCTGCTGGAGCCACCAACGCGACGCTGTTCACGCCTGACCACTGACCCCTCACCTGATGTCTGACATTCCTACGAGCCAGTGCTCCTGGTGGCGACAGCCCCCCCTGTGGGTGGGTGCTGCTCCCCTGATGATCTTTCTGCTGTTGTCGGCCATCGATCTGGTGTTGGCCAAGCAATTCACCGACAACGGCAAAGCCGTGATCAGTGATGCCTTCGGCGGGATCTGGCAGTGGATGGTGGTGCTGGTGTTTCTGATCGCGCTGATTCTGGCCATCAGCCCTGTCGGTAAACTCCGGCTTGGCGGTGCGGAAGCCAAGCCAAGCCTCAAATTCTTTGATTGGTGCGCGGTGCTGATCTGCACCCTGCTGGCGGGTGGTGGTGTGTTCTGGTCGGCGGCAGAACCGCTCTATCACTTCCAGAACCCATCACCGGTGTTTGCAGGGGTCGAAGGCAGCACAGCAGCAGCAGTGGATCCCGCCCTGGCGGTGAGTTTTCTGCACTGGGGATTCCTCGCCTGGGCGCTGGTGGCTACCACCACCACCATCACCTTTTCGATCTTGGAGCGACGCGGTGAACCCTTGCGTCCCCGATCCCTGCTGGTGAACATCGTGCCGCGCAGCTGGGTAGATGGCCTGATCGGTCACCTGGTAGATGGCTTATCTGTTGTGGCCGCGATCGCCGGCACCGTTGGCCCTTTGGGCTTCCTCTCGCTGCAGCTCAGCAATGCTGCAGGGCAACTGCCCTGGCTTACCGACAGTGCCGGCTTGCAATCCCTGGTGGTAGTGCT
>NZ_JBGKDP010000136.1:0-3493 GCF_042954245.1 Parasynechococcus sp. | reverse complement strand
GACCATACAGGAGCCAATACATTTGGAAGTGTTCAATTGGAACTTTAAGGCCTTTTCGGGTTGGGCTGGAGTAATTATGTCGCAATTAAGCAATTTTTTTACCAATTTTCATGTCATCGAAAGACAAGTCTGGTTTATTTGATGAGTCAAGAAAGAAATTAATGAGACAATTGATCTTTTTTTGCCTTCTCTATTACATTCTAACTCAATGACAGGAAAACAAGTCCTTAAAAGATATTCGGCTCCTCTCAAAGCATCAAGCCCCATTTCTTTTAAGTCTATCTTCAATAGATCACGTTGGCCTAATTCAAGAGAATCAATTGCAATTATTTTCCCAGACTCTTTACTAACATTATGCAGCAATGAATATCATCCAAAATTATTCGGCCTCATGTAATCGGGAGATAGAACGAGAATATCTGTGTTCTTTTTTCCAGTAGCACAGGGCTATGCGATAACATTATCGCAAGTATTCAGAAGTATATTTGAACACAAAACCGAGAAGATGGTTTGCTATGGCTCAAAACAATAACCTTACCCTCACGCCCAACCAAATTAGAAAAGAAAATCGCGTATGTGACAACATTTGAATCCACGTCAACTACAGTCATACATGAAGATGTAAATCTAGGAAGATATTCTTTTTTTGGCGTAATCATCAGTCTTCTTTACTGGCTCCGAGATGACTATATCGTATTTAAGAATAAAGAAAGCAACCAAGTTCGCACTCAACTAAATTAACGATTGGGTTGATCATTTAGACGGAAACTTTAACCTAAAGATGGTTGATTCTCAGTAACTACACCCTCAATCCGATCTTCAACTTCTTGATACAGCTCCTGCAATTGCTCGATATTTTCATCTGAGGTTTCCCAGTAACCGCGACCGTGCACCTCAAGCAGCGTGCCCACGATTTGGCGGAAGCTGTTGGGGTTTAGCTCAAACAGACGCTTACGCATCTCTGGATCGTTGATGAAGGTCTCGTTGGCTTCCTCGTAAACGAAGTTGTCAACGGCGCCACTGGTTGCACTCCAACCAAGAGTGAAGTTAAGGCGTTTGGCCACCTCTCGCACACCTTCATAGCCAGAGTCGAGCATGCCCTCATACCACTTGGGATTCAGCAACTTTGTGCGTGAATCCAGACGGATCGTCTCACTCAGAGAACGCACCTGCGCGTTGGCGGTGGTGGTGTCGGCGATATAGCTGGTGGGAGCTTTGCCGTCGTCACGCAGACCAGCGATCAGCTTTGTGGGATCGGAATCGAAGTAGTGGCTCACATCGGTGAGGGAGATCTCAGCCGAATCGAGGTTCTGGAAGGTAACATCCGCAGTCTTCATTACATTCTCGAACACCTCCCGCTTCTGGTTCATCTCACCGGGATTGTCGGCATTGAAGGCGAAGGTCTTGCGGGAGAGATACATCTCCTGCAGCTCACCTTCTTCTTCCCAGGTGCTGTTCTCCACCGCAAGGTTCACATTGGAGCTGTAGCTGCCGCTGGCGTTGGAGAACACCCGACAGGCCGCATCGCGAAGGCTTGTGCCTTCCTTCTCCGCCTGCTCAAGGGCATGCTTGCGAACAAAATTCTGCTCCAGTGGCTCGTCGGCTTCAGCAGCCATCTTCACGGCCTGGTCAATCAGAGCCATTTGGTTGATGAATAGATCGCGGAATACACCGGAGCAGTTCACCACCACATCAACCCGAGGGCGACCGAGTTCCTCAAGGGGAATCAGCTCAAGCTTGTTGACCCGACCCACAGAGTCAGGCATCGGCTTGACTCCAACGAACCAGAGAATCTGAGCCAGGGATTCGCCGTAGGTCTTAATATTGTCGGTTCCCCAGAGCACACAGGCGATGGTCTCCGGCCAAGTGCCCTGCTCCTCGCGCTGACGCTCAATCAACTTGTCGACAACACTCTTGGCTGCAGCCACCGCGGCACGGGTGGGAATCGCCTGAGGGTCCAACGCGTGAATGTTCTTGCCGCTGGGCAGCACACCAGGATTACGAATCGGGTCACCACCAGGGCCCGGGAGGATGTATTCACTGTCGAGAGCTTTCAGCAAACTCTCCATCTCCATATCGGCACACACCTGTTCGAGGCAGAAGCTCAGATACGCGAAAAGTTTGTCGAGCTCGGTGGCATCGATCTGCACGAAGCCCGCGCTGCAGCAGGCCCGCAGCCAGGGTGAAGGAAGCTTGAAGCCAAACTTAGCCAGAAGGTCGTAGAACCATCCGAAGCTGTTGCGCAGGCTGACCCGACCGTCACGACCGGTAAGCGTGCGAACCATGGCGCCAATAGCAGCGCGGGATGTCTCCGTGATCGTGCGGTTGAGCTCAACATCAGCGAGAACGCCCTCATCATTGCCTTTGTAGATGTCTTCGATGGAGCGGCCCATCGCCTCAGCCAGCAGGCCGGAGAGTGAGCGCAGGCCATCCTCCTCACGCTCGAGAGCAGCGATGTTCACCAAGGTGGCAACGGCTTCCTCAGCGGTGGGAGGCTTGCCAATGGTGTGCAGACCACAGGGAAGGAGACGGCTTTCAATCTCCATCAATTGGCGATAGACGGCACCCACCAGGGCATCACGACCCTCCAATTCGAGGGTCAAGGCATCCTCCTCAGGAAGGTCGACGTCCTTATCTAGATTGCACTGACGTGCCGTTTCAATGATCGTGTTGACGATCTGAATGCCGCGGCCACCCTCACGGAGCTGCTGGTATGAACCCACCAGATCACCCAGTTCCTTCAGGCCCTTGTATAGACCGGCATTTTCGGCCGGAGGGGTGAGGTAGCTAATCGTGGAGGCGTAACCCCGCCGCTTGGCGATGGTGGCTTCGGAGGGGTTGTTAGCGGCGTAGTAATAGAGGTTGGGCAGCGCACCGATCAGTGAGTCGGGGTAACAGGTTTCGCTCATGCCCATCTGCTTGCCGGGCATGAATTCGAGGGAGCCATGGGTGCCGAAGTGCAGCACCGCATCAGCCTTCCAGATCTTCTGCAAATAGGTGTAGTAGGCGGCGAATCCGTGGTGAGGGCTTGCGCTACGGGAGTAGAGCAGGCGCATCGGGTCACCTTCGTAGCCGAAGGTGGGCTGAACACCAACGAAGACGTTGCCGAAGTGGCGACCGAAAACCAGCAGGTTTTGGCCATCGCTGTTGAGGTTGCCGGGGGGCTTGCCCCAGTTCTCTTCAAGCCGTTCGGAGTAAGGGGTCAGGCGCTCGTACTCCTCAACACTCATCCGATGCGCAATAGACAGCTCCGGGGAGCCCTGCAAAGCATCGGCGTCATTGATGACGGCCTCCAACAGCGCTCGAGGCGTCGACGGCAGGTCCTGCACGTCGTACCCCTTCGCCTTCATCTCCTGCATCACCCGATGGATGGAACCGAAGACGTCGATATAGTCCGACGGTCCGACATTGCCCTTGTCGGGAGGAAAGCTGAACACGGTGATCGCCAGCTTCTTTTCATTGCGGGGCTTGATCCGCAACGATGACCAGCGGA
>NZ_JBGKDP010000135.1:0-4759 GCF_042954245.1 Parasynechococcus sp. | reverse complement strand
CGGGCCGCAATACGCCGAACAGCGCTGCGGCGATGGCATGGGTGCCGCTGACAAATTGCAGGCGCACCACCGCGGCTTCAGCCCCCAGCACCCGGGCAAAAACCCGATCCACCACATCACGGCCCTGATCCCCGTGGCCGTAGCCGGTGAGCGACGCAAAGTGCTGGGTTCCAACACGCTCCGCCGCCAGGGCCTCCAACACGCGCTGCAGGCGTTGCGCCACCGCCGCCGTTCTCGCTGCAGCAAGGTCGGCCTGATCCCGCGCCACCGCGTCGATCAACTCCTCTGCAAACGCACTGATCACTACTTGCCTGACGGATGTCATGCCTTCCTAAACCCTGACCAACACCAGAATTCACAACCCGGGAGGCCGCTGCAGTGCGGCAACTCCTTTAGATTTCTGTCACTAACGGCACCATCCGCTCCCTGGCTTTCCTGTCCGAGCGGCTTTGTCAATCCAAGGAGAATCCGCTTGGTTTCCTCGCAAACAGCTGACACCCGCGAGCTTCGGCAGCGGGCCGCGGTGATGGCACCGCGCGCCCCCCTGCCGGCGCGTCAGCGTAAATTCAAGATGGGAAGCACCAGCTTCATGCTGGTGATGCACGTGCTCGCCACCGTGGCGCTGCTGCCGCGCTTCTGGAGCTGGCAGGGCGTTGTGGCCTTCGGGTTTCTCTATTGGATGACGGTGCTGGGCGTCACCCTTGGTCTGCACCGTCTGGTGGCGCACCGCAGCCTGGTGGTGCCGGTGTGGGTTGAGCGCATCCTGGTGCTGATGGGCACCCTGGCCTGCCAAAGCGGCCCGATCGAATGGGTGGGTCTGCACCGCCATCACCACCGTTTTTCGGATCAGCCCACGGATCACCACGACGCTGGGCGTGGCCTGTGGTGGGCCCATAGCGAATGGATGCTGCACGACATCCCGGCGCTGAAGGAACTCGACCGCTACGCCGGCGACCTTCAATGCGACCCTTTCTATCGCTGGCTCGACCGCTGGTTCCTACTGCTGCAGATCCCCCTGGGTTTGGGGCTTTACTGGTTCGGTGAAGCCGCCCAGGTGCATGGCGGTGGCCTCGGCCTGGTGCTTTGGGCCATTCCTCTGCGCCTCGTGGTCGTCTACCACGTGACCTGGCTGGTGAATTCCGCCACCCACGCCTTCGGGTACCGCAATTTCGATTGCCCCGACCTGTCCCGCAATTGCTGGTGGGTGGCGCTGCTCTCCTTTGGCGAGGGCTGGCACAACAACCATCACGCCCATCCGGCCAGTGCGCGCCACGGTTTGCGCTGGTTTGAGTTCGATCTCACCTGGCAGCATGTGCGCCTGCTCAAGCGCTTTGGACTGGCCAGCCGGATCCGCATAGCCCGTTATGTCCCCGGAGCCTCCTGAGGCTCGAAACCATCTTCAACAACAGGCCACGTCGTAATGTGGTCGATCGCACCCGTCTCCATCCTTCGTTCCGGTTCCATGCCTAAGCGTGTACAAGTCGTTCTGAATGAGGAGGTCCTCAGCCTCGGCAAGGACGGAGACCTGGTAGAAGTGGCTCCGGGTTATGCACGGAATTTCCTACTGCCCTTCGGCAAAGCTGTGCCCCTCACCCCTGCGGTGATGAAGCAGGTGGAGCACCGCCGGGCTAAGGAAGCTGAGCGTCAGGCCGCCCTGAAACAGGAAGCCGTCGACTTCAAGACCGCCCTCTCCACCATTGGTCGCTTCACCGTGAAGAAGCAGACCGGTGAAAACAACGTGCTGTTCGGCACCGTCACCAACGGTGACGTAGCTGAAGCCATCGAAACCGCCACCAAGAAGGAGATCGACCGCCGCGACATCGTGGTGCCTGAAATCCACCGCACCGGCAAGTACACCGTGATAGTGAAGCTGCACAGCGAAGTCACCGCTGAGATCAACCTGGAAGTGGTCGGCTACTGATCCCTGTCAGTGGTTATGGCCAGGGCCGCCGCGACGACGAGCCCAATTTCGAGGCTTTGCCTGATTCGCTTCCGCCCCAGAACCTGGAGGCGGAGGAAGCGGTGCTGGGCGGCATCCTGCTGGATCCCGATGCGATCGGGCGAGTCGCCGATGTGCTGCAGCCGGAAGCGTTTTACCTGAACGCCCACCGGGAGATCTTCCGCACCGCCCTGATGCTGCACGGCCAGGGCAAGCCAACGGATCTCACCGCCATGAGCGCCTGGCTGGCCGACACCGGCGCCCTGGAAAAAGTGGGCGGCAACAACCGACTGGTGGAGCTGGTGGAGCGGGTGCCTTCCACCGCCTCGATCGAGCAGGTGGCCCGACTGGTAATGGATAAGTTTCTACGCCGCCAGCTGATCCGCTCCGGCAATGAAGTGATCCAGCTGGGCTTTGATCAGAGCCTGCCGATGGAGCAGGTGCTGGACCAGGCGGAGCAGAAGATCTTTGCCATCAGCCAGGAGAAACCCTCCAAGGGGCTCACCCCCACCGCCGAAATCCTCACCCAAACCTTTGAGGAGATCGAAAGCCGCTCGTTGGGCACCTCGGTGGCCGGCATCCCGGTGAACTTCTACGACCTGGACGCGATGACCCAGGGCCTGCAGCGCAGCGACCTGATCATCGTGGCGGGCCGGCCGGCCATGGGCAAAACCTCAATAGTGCTGAACCTGGCCAAGAACGTGGCAAAGCTTCACGACCTGCCGGTGTGCCTGTTCTCCCTGGAGATGAGCAAGGAGCAGCTCACCTACCGCCTGCTCTCGATGGAGGTGGGCATCGAAGCAGGCCGGCTGCGCACCGGCCGCCTGCAGCAAGAGGAATGGCCGCTGCTGGGCCAGGGCATCAACACCCTAGGGCAACTGCCGATCTTCATCGACGACAAACCCAACTCCGGCGTGCTGGAGATGCGCTCGCTCTGCCGGCGGCTGATGGCGGAACAGGGCAAGGAGCTGGGGCTGGTGATGATCGACTACCTGCAGCTGATGGAAGGCTCGGGCTCCGACAACCGGGTGCAAGAGCTGTCACGCATCACCCGGGGCCTAAAGCAGATGGCGCGGGAACTGAACGTGCCGGTGATTGCCCTCTCCCAGCTGAGCCGGGGTGTGGAGGCACGCACCAACAAGCGACCGATGCTGAGCGACCTGCGGGAATCGGGCTCAATCGAGCAGGACGCCGACCTGGTGTTGATGATTTACCGCGACGAGTATTACAACCCGGAAACCCCCGACCGCGGCATCACCGAGGTGATCGTGACCAAGCACCGCAACGGGCCGGTGGGCACGGTGAAGCTGCTGTTCGAGCCGCAGTTCACCCGCTTCCGCAACCTGGCGGCCTGATCCAGATCAGATAATGAAGCCATGAGCTTCAGCGCCGCCCCCACCGAATCCTTCGACGTGATCGTGGTCGGCGGCGGCCATGCCGGTTGTGAAGCGGCGATCACCGCCGCCCGGCTGGGCCTGAACACTGCCCTATTCAGCCTCAATCTTGATCGCATCGCCTGGCAGCCCTGCAACCCGGCTGTCGGTGGCCCCGCCAAAAGCCAGCTCGTCCATGAAGTGGATGCCCTCGGTGGGGTGATCGGTCGCCTGGCCGATGCCACCGCCCTCCAGAAGCGCATCCTCAACACCAGCCGCGGCCCAGCGGTGTGGGCCCTGCGCGCCCAAACCGACAAACGCCTCTATTCCCGCCAGATGCTGCAGCTGCTGCAGCACACCCCCAACCTCGCCCTGCGCGAAGCGATGGTGACTGGTCTGGAAACCACCAGTGAGGGCGATCAGCAATGCATCAGCGGCATCCGCACCTATTTCGGCAGCGTCTACGGCGCTGACGCGGTGATCCTCACCGCTGGCACCTTCCTAGGGGGCCGCATCTGGGTGGGGCATCAATCGATGGCTGCCGGCCGCGCTGGTGAACAGGCCGCCGAAGGGCTCACCGAAGCGCTGCAGCAACTCGGCTTCCAGACCGACCGGCTCAAAACCGGTACCCCCGCCCGGGTGGACCGGCGCAGCATCGCCCTCGATCAACTGGAGGAGCAGCCCAGCGATGCAGCCGATCGCTTCTTCTCCTTTGACCCGGCCGCCTGGGTGAGTGGTGATCAGATGAGCTGCCACATCACCCGCACCACCGCCGAAACCCATCAGCTGATTCGCGACAATCTGCACCTCACCGCCATCTACGGCGGTGTGATCGACAGCAAAGGCCCGCGCTATTGCCCCTCCATCGAAGACAAGATCGTTCGCTTCGCGGACAAGGAAAGCCACCAGATCTTCCTCGAGCCGGAGGGGCGCGACACCCCGGAGATCTATGTGCAGGGCTTCTCCACAGGCCTGCCGGAACCGATTCAGCTGCAATTACTGCGCAGCCTGCCGGGCCTAGAGCAAGCCGTGATGCTACGGCCTGCCTATTCAGTTGATTACGACTACCTGCCCGCTACCCAGCTCAAGCCATCCCTGGAAACCAAGCGGGTGCGCGGCCTGTTCAGTGCCGGCCAACTCAATGGCACCACGGGCTATGAGGAAGCTGCCGCCCAGGGCCTGGTGGCCGGCGTCAACACCGCCCGGCTGATCGGCGGCCAGGAGCCGGTGCACTTCCCCCGTGAGGGCAGCTACATCGGCACGATGATCGACGATCTGGTGAGCAAAGACCTGCGCGAGCCCTACAGGGTGCTCACCAGCCGCAGCGAATATCGCCTGATCCTGCGGGGTGACAACGCCGACCGCCGCTTGACGCCGTTGGGCCGTGAGCTGGGCCTGATCGACGACCGCCGCTGGCAGCTGTTCGAGGACAAGCTCCAGGCGATGG
>NZ_JBGKDP010000134.1:0-3962 GCF_042954245.1 Parasynechococcus sp. | reverse complement strand
GGTGCGCAGCGCCATGGCGCTGCGCGGCCGTGTGCCGATGGCACTGCTCGTGGCCGTGGGCGCCCAACCCGATGCAGAGGCCCTGAGCGACAGTCTTGAACAACTGGGTTTTCGACGCAGCCTTCCGCCTTCGGACCAACTAGGTGCCGAAGCGTGCTGGGTGAAAGGAGCCTGTCTGGTGCTCATCGGGCGAGGTTGCTTTGACCAATGGGCCGGCTGGGCAGAAGTCGGCATCGCCACCGCCGGAACAGCGACAGAACAACTCGTGGGTCTGGGCATTCCAGCCCTGTCCCTACCGGGACCAGGGCCGCAGTTCAAGCCAGGCTTCGCCCACCGTCAGAGCCGCCTATTGGGGGGAGCAGTTCGTCCGTGCTCTGACGAATCCGAACTCACCAGATGGCTCGAATACCTGCTGGCTGACCCGGCACTCCGCTCCCATCTGGGACGAATCGGTACGCAGCGGATGGGGCCAGCAGGGGGAAGCGATCAGCTGGCAAGCCTGATCCTGGATCGCTTCAACGGATACTGAAGATCCCCGGTTGGTTGCGATGGCCGCGATTCAAGACCCCACCCTCGTCAAACTTTGTGCCCAGTTGGCGAGTCGACTGAGCATTAGCCTTGCCAGTGCCCGGCGCCAGGTGGAACAGGCCGCGGCCCGTGAAGGTCATCGCGATGTGGAAGGACGGCAAGCGATGGCTGAATCCATGCTGGCCGCCCTCGACAAGGACAACTGTGACCACGCCCGTCAGCTGGACGCGTTGCTCGAGAACAGCGAAGGCGACGGCAACTTCATGCTGGAAGACTGAGCTCCAGCCTCAGTGCTCAAAGATCTGGTGAAAACGCAGCCGATCCAGCTCGGCAACCACCGGAACGCACTGAAAGCAGCGTTGCGCCAGATCCCAGCGCCTTTCCCTCCGCAACATCTGCTCCAAGCGCTCGCGGGCTGGCAGCAGATAGCGCACATCGTTGGCGGCATAGGCCAGCTGAGCATCCGTGAGTTCGTCCACTCGACCCCAGTCACTGCTCTGGGCGCCCTTGTCCAACTCAACACCGACCAATTCCATCACCAGATCCTTGAGGCCATGGCGGGGGGTGTACGTGCGGCCGAGCCGACTGCCGACCTTGGTGCAGAACACGGGGTTCACTTTGATCCCCAAACCGGCAGCAAGCGCGGCCACATCGAAACGGGCGAAGTGAAACACCTTCTCCACCGTGGACGCCTCAAACAGACGCTTGAGGTTGGCTGCCTCCGTCTGGCCCAGGCCAATGCGGACGCAGGCCACACGGTCCTCGGCGTCGGCGATCTGAACCAGACAAAGCCGATCACGCCCATGGATCAGCCCCATCGCTTCGGTGTCAACGGCAAGCCGCGGGGACTGCAGGTAACGCTCCGTCCAAGCTGCATCGAGATCGCGATCAAAAACGGCGAATTTCGCTGGGGATGACGACTTCTCAGCCATGACTGCAGGAAGGGATGGGGCCAGTGTGGCCAACCGCCTCCACAGCAAGCCTCAAGACTCTCCTCTTGAACCTCGAAATGAGATCGCTTTTGATTGGTCAAGTCGTCCCGCACCTGTGTTCTCTCGCAGAAAGCCTTCGCGCACCTGTCTGGCAGACATCGAGCAGTACTTCCATCAGCCGCCGCCGCAATTCCTCGACCTCGAACTGGCTGTCTGCTGGATTCTCGAGTGCTTGCTTAAAGACGACAACTACCCCTCCGGACTCCTACAGAAACTGATCCGAGAGGAGCCACAACTGCGGCTTTCTGAAACCGTGCTGCAACAGGCCCTGGAGTTCCTTGAGCAACAAGGCTCCATCAGCAGTTACACCCAACGCTGCCCGAGTCGCGGACGGCCGCGGCGCATGCTGCATCTTGAATCTGATGCGCGCGGCGAAGCCGAGCGACTGATGCAGCCCTGGCGCAGCTGGCTGGACTCCCACCGGTTCGCCTTGAACTAAGCGATTCAGCCGGCGCAAGGCTTAAAAAGGTTGAACACCACCGGGATGCCATGCCTGCAGGATTCCAATCCACCCTCCTGCTGATTGTTCTGTTGGCGATTGGCCTGGTGTTCTTTTTGCGCGCAGCCAGCAAAGACCGAACAACGGTGGTGGATGTGATGTCTCCCCAACCCCCCATCACCGTTCTCGACGGGCTCAGTAGCTGGTTGGAGGATCGCGGTTGGAGCCGAGATGGCGGCGATGCAGAGCGGCAGGTGCTCCGCTTCAAGGGGAAAGTGGCCTCCAGCCAACTCCTGGCGGTGTTGCTGTCGGTACTGGCCGCCATTGGCTCCGCCTGCTTCGGCCTGGTCCTGCGTCAGCTGGTACCTCAACTGCACTGGTGGCCTCTGCTGCTGATCGGCTTTGGTCCTCTGGCAGGAGCTCTGTACTCGCGGCGGGCGGCTCGCACAGAGGCCCTGGAACTGCAATTGCTGCCGGCTCCCGAGGGAGAGGGCAGTGCCATTCGTCTGCGGGCCCATCGGGACGAATTGATCGCCATCGAACTGGAACTGGCTGAGACCCTGCAACTCGCCAGCAATGGGGGCCTACTCTCTTCTCCGATCTGAACCATGCATCTGCCGGCCTGGATGCGACGGCGTCGCTTCGCCACAGGGCTTGCCATCACAAGCCTGTCGCTGGCAAGCCTCGCGATGACCAAGGCTACGGAACAGCACAACTTGCTTGGCACAGCCGAGCTCAGCAACGAACCAGCAGAGCAACCAGCACCGGAATCGCCGGAGCCCTGTCCCGAGCCCACCACGCCAGATCCCCTGCTAGGCCCACGCACAAAGAAACCCGGGAGCTGGGTCGGGCGAAGCCCTGTGCAGACCAACCTGCCGATCGTCGTTATGGCAGGACATGCCGACTCCCAGGGGACTGCCAGTCCCGGAACCCCTGGATATGCCGTGGTTCAGCAGAAGCGACCACCGATGCAACCGGACATTCGCGATGAGCTGTTCTGGAATCGCCAGGTTCAGGCCGCTGTGGTGAGCCAAGGCCAAGCCCGTGGCTTGAACATCCGCGCCTACACACCTCCTTCCATCAGCATCGCGAACGACGATGACCCTGCCACCAACTGGTCAAAGGCCAAGGTCTTTTCGGAGCGTGGTGAATACGTTCTGGAGATCCATTTCGATGCCTACCGGCCCCATGGCTTCGGCTCCGGCCTGATTCCGGTGCTCGCAAATGTGCGTGAACTAAGCGTCGTCGATGAAAACCTGGCCCAAGCGTTTGGGCGCTACCCACGCCTTTTCCGCGGAGGCCTTGGCGGTCCACGTCGCGGCATCGGAATTCTTGAAATCGCCATGCTTGAACCTCCCCTCGAAACGAAACTGAGGGATCCGAGCTCAAGGGAGCACACGGTGAGCTGCCTGGCCGAGCGCGTGGTGAACGCGCTCGTTCAAGGCGTCAGTTAGTTGATCGCTCCATGGGGGCGACAACGTTCATCCAGCGAGGCATCACCCAGCCAGTCCTGAGGCTTGATGAACAGTTCGGTCAGCAGGGCCTCCCGTGATCCAGCCTCTGCGGTGTAGCCGTACTCCCAACGCACCAGCGGAGGCAGAGACATCAGGATCGATTCCGTCCGTCCATTGGTCTGCAGGCCGAAGATCGTGCCACGGTCCCAGACCAGGTTGAACTCCACATAACGGCCCCGGCGATAGAGCTGAAACTCCCTCTCGCGATCGCCATAGGCCATCGGATGGCGCTTCTCCACGATGGGGGTATAGGCGGGAAGGAAGGCTCTGCCGTTGGCGTGCCCTAAGGAGAACAGCTGCTCCCAACTCAACGGCCGAGCTCCCAAACGGGCTGACATCTGAGCCGCAGGACCGGAGGGATCCTGGCCCTTGTAGAGCGTGCCATTGGCATCTTGGTAGTCGTAGAAGATGCCGCCAACACCGCGGGTTTCACCGCGGTGCTTCAAATAGAAGTACTCATCGCACCAGGGCTTGAACACCTTGTGCAGA
>NZ_JBGKDP010000133.1:0-2022 GCF_042954245.1 Parasynechococcus sp. | reverse complement strand
AACGGCTCACACGATCCGATCAACAGTGTCGTTCCCATGGAGGTGATGCCTAACACCACTAAATCTAGGCCTGTTCAGGAGCATCTCCGCGCTCGATCAACAACCACTGCCAGAACCCATCGGGCAGATCCGGCTCCGACGGCTGCGGATGGGAACGATCCATCAGCCAGACCACCAGCTGATGGGTGGTGACGGCGAAATCAAAATCTCCCTCAGGATGACCGGGAAAACAAAGCTGGCAATCTAGCCTCTCCATCGGTGCAACAACCCCATGCCAGCGGAGCTCGTAGGGGTGTCCATCGCTTTCGGCCACGGGACGCCGCCCCTGCAGTTTGCCACTGCCCAGGATCTGCAGGGCTGTGGATAGATCCTGCTCGTGACTGACGCCACCGCAGTAGGGAGCGAACAGAACCAGTTGGGCGACTCTGACACAGCTGGTGCTTGATTCTTGCTCCGCTCGCTTCAAGGATGCCCCAAGCTGGCCCCATGGCCCAGTCTCCCTTCCTCGGCAAACGGATCGGCATCACAGGCGCTCGTGGAGCCCTTGGCGCAGCCCTGGCCCGTTACTTCCGTGCCGCAGGCGCCCACGTGATCGGTTTCACCCACGGATCCATACCTCCAGAGCAAGCGGATGGTCCACACCGTTGGGTGAGCTGGAGCTGCGGCAACGAAGCCAGCTTGGATGCCGATCTGGCGGAGCTCGATGTTCTGGTCCTGAACCATGGGATCAATCCTCAAGGCGGCCAAAGCCCCGAGGTGATCAATCAGGCGCTGGAGATCAACACCTTGAGCAGCTGGCGGCTGATGCAGCGATTTGAGGCCATCAGCAGAGCATCGCCGCAGAGCGATACGAGGGAGGTGTGGATCAACACCTCGGAGGCTGAAATTCAGCCTGCAGTGAGTCCTGTGTATGAACTCACCAAGCGGATGTTGGGACAGCTGGTGAGCATCCGCGGTGCGGTGCTTGATGCCTCAGGCCGCGAAGCCCTGATCCTGCGCAAGCTGGTGCTCGGCCCCTTTCGCTCATCGCTCAATCCGATTGGGGTGATGAGCGCAGATTTCGTCGCAACCCAGGTGCTGCGCCAGGCGAGCTGGGGCTTTCGCCTTGTGATCGTGACGCCAAACCCACTGACTTATGTCTTGATGCCCCTGACCGAGCTTGGACGGCGGGCCTACAGCCGGATCCTCAGTCGCCGCGATCCGTGAGAATTTCGCATCCATCACTGGTCACTAAAACGGTGTGCTCCCACTGCGCCGAGAGCGAGCCATCGCGGGTCACAACGGTCCACTGATCCCGCAGGGTGCGGCATGCCTTGCTGCCGGCATTGAGGATGGGCTCAATCGCCAGGGTCATGCCAGGACGCAAGGTGACGTTGGGAAGCTCGTCGGTGCGGAAATTGAACACGGAAGGTTCTTCGTGCAGGTTCCGGCCGACACCGTGGCCGGTGTAATCCTCCACGACACTGAAACCGTTGGCCTTGACGTGGTCTTCAACGGCTCCAGCGATGTCCAGCAATGTGTTGCCTGCTTTGACTTGGCTCAGACCAGCCATCAAGGCTTCCTTGGCAACACGGCTCAAGGTCTGTGCTTCCTGGGGCGCATCTCCCACGCAGATCGTGATGCAGCTGTCGCCGTGGTAGCCCTCGAAGTAGGCGCCGGTATCCACCTTCAGCAGATCGCCCTGGCGGATCACACGCTTCGGACTGGGGATGCCATGCACAACTTCGTTGTTGATGCTGGCGCAGATGCTCGCCGGAAAACCGTGATAGCCCTTGAAACTTGGGGTCGCCCCCATCTCTCGGATGCGTTTTTCCGCATAGGCATCAATATCTCCCGTCGTCTGACCTGGCTCCACCATTCCCATCACCTCCCGCAGCACGGTGGCGACGATATGGCTGGCCTGACGCATGATCTTCACTTCACGGGCTGATTTGATCTCAACACCGCGACGCTTCTGGATGCGCGGGCCTGTCGCCGTCACCTGCCCCTGCGTTGCCTGGGTGGATGCCAGAAGATCAGCAA
>NZ_JBGKDP010000132.1:0-10897 GCF_042954245.1 Parasynechococcus sp. | reverse complement strand
GTGGTGCGCTGCTCGTAGATGTTCAACTGCGAACGCTCGCCCTGACCGATCGGGGCCGACACCAACACGAAATTGCTCAACTCCACGGGCACCGCCGTGAACAGCGAACCCTGGGCCAGGGCTACCGGTGCAGAGGTCGCTGCGAGAGCGAGGCCGGCAGCAGACACGGTTCGAAAGCGTGCTATCACGTCTATGGAGGAACTGAGCGGATCGTAAAAGTGGTGCCTGAATCGGTCGCCCCCGATCAGGCCGGTTTGTTCAGTCGAATGGCGAACAGAAGGGTCCCCACGGTTCCAGGGGCCGCCAGGGCCAGGATCCAGCTGGTGGTTTTGACCCCGAGATCAGGATCACCGTAGGCCAGTTCAAACACACAACCTGTGCTGGCGATACCCAGAACACAGGCAAGGGCCAGGAATACGCCGGCCAGGGGTTTCATCGGCATAACTTCAGGCGACGCTCCGCACATCTTGGCGCTCGAAGCCCTTCTCCTTGAGATCCTTCTGCAGACCGTCTTCATCAGTGACGCGATCGACAAACAACACGCCATTGAGATGGTCCATCTCGTGCTGAATGCAACGGGCCATCAGGCCATCGGTCTTCATCTTCCGGGGCCGACCCATCTCATCGCGGAAGCTCAGTTCAATCGCGGTGGGGCGCACCACATCGAAATACACCCCAGGGATGCTGAGACAGCCCTCTTCATAGGTGTCGAGCCCGGCGCTGGCCGCCGTGATTTCCGGATTGATCAGCACCAGGGGCGGCGTGGCTGCATTTTCAAGGTCGAGATCAATCACCAAGAGCTGCTGGTGAATCCCCACCTGAGGAGCCGCCAGGCCGATGCCCTTGGCGGTGTACATGCTGCGCAGCATGTCGCGGGCCAGCTCCCGCACCTGCTCATTCACCTTGCCGATGCGGCGCGCGGATTGCCGCAACACCTCATCGCCCAGGGTGTGAATCTCCAGCGGCGGGGTTTCAAGGGCCGTCTTGGGCACCAGCATCGTGTCCCACGACTTATCGGCCTGACGGGCCAACTCTGCAAAGCTTCCTGCCAAAACCAACGCCGCGTTGATTCAGCATGGTAAGCGGCCTGAATCAGCCGTTATGGGAGCCGTTCCGTTATCTGCGCAACATGCCGTCGGCCGTTTGCCGGGACTCAAGGAACCGGCCCTGGTCAGTGGCCCCGATGCAACGCTGTGGCTGATCTGGCTGGAACAGCGCCCCCAGGAGCGCGGCCGCACCACTGCCCTGATCCGGCGTTTCGGCGATTCCGAAGCAGAACCTCAGGAGCTGACGCCGGCTCCCAGCAATCTGCGCAGTCGCGTGCATGACTACGGCGGCGGCGTGCTCGCCACCGCTATTGAGCAGGACAGGCTGATCCTGGCCTGGATCCAGCGCGGCTGCCTCTGGCGTCAGGGCTGGCGCTTGCCGCAGACCAGCACCAATCAACCCACCCCCCTGGCAGCAGCCCAACGGCTCAGCCGAGAAGGCGACTGGGAGCTGGCGGATGGCATTCTCGATTTGCCCAGGCAGCGCTGGATCGGAATCCGTGAAATCGAGGGCCATGACGAGCTAGTGAGCCTGGCGCTGAACGCAACGGATCAGACGCCGCTGCTGCTGCACCAGCCGACGGACTTTGCCGGCTATGGCTGCTTGAGCCCCGATGGCCAGCGCTTCGCCTGGGTGGAGTGGCAGCAACCCGCCATGCCCTGGGACAGCAGCAGTCTCTGGTGCGCGGAGTTCAGCGACACGGGCGGGCTGGTCGAGCCCCGTCAGCTGGCCGGAGGCGACGGCATCTCGGTGTTTCAACCCCAATGGCTGCCCGACGGGCAGTTGCTTGTGGCGGAGGACAGCACGGGTTGGTGGAACCTGATGCTCCAGCCCAGCGCCGACGCCGCCTGGGAGAGGCCCTGGCCGATGGCTGCCGAAACGGCCATGCCCCAGTGGATCTATGGGATGAGCACCACGGCCTGGGATGGCGAACAGCTGGTCGCCGCCATCTGCAACCGCGGGGCCTGGTCGTTGCAACGCCTCAGCCTAGACGGAGCGGTGCAATCGTTGCTGCAACCGTTTGATGACCTTGCGGGATTGAGCGCCTGCAACGGCCGCGCCGTGGCCGTTGCCAGCAACAGCACCAGCGTGGCCGGTCTGCTGGAACTCGATTTGCGACCGGTCACCCCGATCTGGAGCCACAGCCCGGCCATCGCTTCACCCTTGGCGGTTGAGGCGATCAGCGTGGCCGAACCACTGTGGTTCAACGGCCACCAAGGCGAACGCACCCATGCCTGGTACTACCCCCCCAGCGGCAAGCCACCAGGGCCTGCGCCACTGCTGGTGAAAAGCCACAGCGGACCAACGGCCATGGCTCGCCGCGGCCTCAGCCTGGCGATTCAGTACTGGACCTCCCGGGGCTGGGGCGTGGTGGATGTGAATTACGGCGGCTCAACGGGGTTCGGCCGGGACTACCGGGAGCGCCTCAACGGGGGCTGGGGCGTGGTGGATGTGGCCGACTGCGCAGCCGCAGCGCAGGCCCTGATCGAGGCCGGTCGCGCCGATCCCGGCCAGATCGCCATCGAAGGCGGTAGCGCCGGCGGCTTTACCACCCTGGCGGCCCTGTGCTTCACCGAGGTATTCCGGGCCGGCGCCTGCCGCTATGCGGTCTGTGATCTCACAGCTATGGTCGAAGACACGCACAGGTTTGAAGCGCGCTACGTCGATGGCCTGGTGGGGAAATGGCCCGCAGCACGTTCTTTATATGAGCAGCGGTCGCCGCTGCTGCATGCCGATCAAATCCGCTGTCCAGTGCTGTTCTTCCAGGGTTTACAAGACAAAGTGGTACCTCCCGAACAAACCGAACGCATGGCCGAGGCTCTGCGCAGCAACGGCATTCCGGTGGAAGTGCGGCTGTTCGAGGAGGAAGGCCACGGCTTCCGTAACCAAGCCACCCAGATCGAGGTGCTCGAGCAAACCGAAGCCTTTTTCAGGCGGGAATTGGACCTATCCGGACGG
Source organism: Parasynechococcus sp. (assembly GCF_042954245.1). GTDB lineage: Bacteria > Cyanobacteriota > Cyanobacteriia > PCC-6307 > Cyanobiaceae > Parasynechococcus. Next base: position 7,891 of record NZ_JBGKDP010000132.1, on the reverse strand, counting down.
TGACAAAACACACAACCCCGTTCAGCAGATGTGATGAGTTGAGCGAGCAACCAGCAGGAACAATCAACCTGTGTCCCATGGAACCTATGAAAAAGCAGTAAGCCTGAAAAGCTGACAGCTGTTTCGACGGTACTGATGCGGATCCTGCGTTATCGCGGCGACAGCTATGCCAGCCCTGAACCGAATTAACGCGGCTCCCCGCCCCGGCGCACGCTCTTACCGCTGGGTGAAGTACGCCATCGAGACCAACAAAGTTGTGCCCCTGCGGCCACGCGAAGCTGCAGCAAGCAACGATCAGCTGGCAGCCTGAGCCGGCTCAGCTATGCTCGCGCAGGAAGGCTATCGTGGAGGCGAGCTCTTCGCTGAAGCGGTCGATCTCTTCAAAGGTGCTGGTGAAGCTCAGGCTGGCCCGCGCTGAAGCCATCGCGTCATAGATGCGGTGCAGGGGCTGACAGCAGTGGTGACCACTGCGAATACAGATCCCTGAGGCATCAATCAGAGCGGCGATGTCGTTGGCATGCACGCCATCCACCAGGAATGTGGCCAAGGCACCACGCTCGGGCTGTTGTTCAGGCGTGGGGCCTAAGACCCTCACACCATCAATGGCCTGCAGCCGAGCGAACAGATGCTGGGTGAGCTGCGCCTCCCAGGCCTGAATCGCATCCAGACCCACCATCTGCAGATAGCGAATCGCGGCCCCCATGCCCACCGCCTCACCAATGGCAGGGGTGCCCGCTTCGAACTTGTGGGGCAACATCGCCCAGGTGCTGTGATCCAGGAAAACGTCCTGAATCATCTCCCCGCCGCCCAGGAAGGGAGGCATCGCCTCCAGCAGCGACTCCCGCGCCCAGAGGAAACCCATGCCGGTTGGGCCACAGAGCTTGTGAGAGGAGCCGACAAGAAAGTCGGCATCCAGGGCCACCACATTAATCGGCTTGTGGGCCAGGCTCTGGCAGGCATCCACGAGCACGCAGGCGCCAACGGCATGGGCTGCGGGGATGACCTGATCAAGGGGATTGCAGCAGCCCAGGGAATTACTGATATGCACCAGGCTCACCAGTCGGGTGCGCTCGTTGAGCTGAGCCCGGAAATCCTCAAGATCCAGCTCACCGGATTCGATAATGCCCACATGGCGCAGCACGCAGCCGGTGCGCTGAGCCAACAGCTGCCAGGGCACCAAGTTGCTGTGGTGCTCCATCACCGTGAGGAGAATTTCATCCCCTTGCTTGAGGTTGGCGTCACCCCAGGTGCGCGCCACCAGATTGATGGCTTCGCTGGCATTGCGGGTGAAGACAATCTCCCGGGAACTGGCGGCGCCCACGAAGGCCGCCGTCGTGCTGCGGGCCGCCTCAAAGGCATCGGTAGCGCGGGCACTGAGCTGGTGAGCTCCGCGATGCACGTTCGCGTTGTCGCAGCTGTAGTACTGCTGCAGCGCCTCGAGCACCTGACGGGGCTTCTGGCTGGTGGCAGCGTGATCGAGATAAATCAGCGGCCGACCGTCGGGGGCACGCTGCTCAAGAATCGGAAAATCGGCACGATATCGAGACGATAACCCTACAAAATCAGCACCGGACCGTGCCTCGGCGGCGATCGTCATGGGGCGAAGCTCTCCATCACGCGCTCCAGGGGGCGCCAAACCTTCGCAGCAGCAGGGAGCTCGGCGATCACCTCTTGGCAGGCCCCGCACAGCAGCAGAGCCGTTGCATCCGCCGCAGCGATGCCCCGGCTCTGGAGATAGAACAGCTCATCGTCCTGAAGCTGCGACACAGTAGCGCCGTGGGCGCAACGCACATCGTCCGCCACGATCTCCAGCTCGGGCTTGGTGTCCACCCGGGCCCGGTCAGACAGCAGTAGGTTGCGGCTCAACTGCGCGGCGTTGGTGCGCTGAGCATCGCGGGGAACACTGATGGCGCCGTTAAAAATCGCGTGGGATTGGCCGCCGGCCAGGCATTTCTGCAACTGATCCAGCTCCCCCTCCGGCCCGTCGAAGCGCACCGCGGTGTGGGTGGCCAGCTGCTGCTCGGCGCCGGTGACCGCCAGACTTTTGAGCACGGTCTGTGCCTGGCCATCCACCTGCACCACCCGGGGCTCCACCCGTCCCAGGTTCCAGCCCTGAACCACCGAAGTGAGGGTATAGGAACTGCGGGGCTCCTGCTCGACAGCCAAATGGGCCATCAGCGATGACGCGCCATCCGCCGTCGCCAGCACGCCATGGCGCAGTTGGGCCTCCTGCCCCAGATGAGCTTCCAGCACATGGCTATGGGCCGACGCCCCCTCAGCCAGCAGCACCTGCACCAACTCAAGCTCAGCTTTTTCCTCCAACAGCAGCATCACCCGCGTGGCGTTCAAGCCGGCACCCGCCGCCAAGACCAGCTCCAACGTGCCGACCCGTCCCCGCACCCTGAGGGCCAGGATGTGGTGGGCTTTGGCGTGGTTGAACTCCACGGGCCAGACCTGGGCACAACCACAGCGGTCCAGGGTGTGGCCGAGGGCCTGCTCCAGCTCTTCAGCATTCAGCGCCGTGATTCCCTCCGGAAGAACCTGGCCGGACAAGGGATCATCAAAAGCATTGAGCACCAGACGGGTTACCCCGTCCAGGCTGGCCGGCAGGGGCGTGGACAGTGGCGAGGCACTAGCCGGCAATTCCGATACAGCCGCAAGCCGTTTGAGGTCGGTGAGACGCCAGGACTCCTGGCGGCGGTTGGGCAGACCAAGCTGTTCAAGAGCGGCTCGACCGCGCTCCTGCACTGGCGCCAGCACACTGCTCGCCATGGTCAAGCTGCTCCTTGAGCGGCCAGCTCCTGATCCACCCAGTCGTATCCGGTCTTCTCCAGCTCAAGGGCCAGCTCCCGTCCTCCGGTGCGCAGGATCTGGCCTGCCGCCATCACATGCACATAGTCCGGGGTGATCTCATCGAGAAGACGTTGATAGTGGGTGATCAGCAGCGTGGCGTTGTCTTCCGTCGCCAGCTGGTTCACACCACCGGCCACGATGCGTAGGGCATCGATATCGAGGCCGGAATCGGTTTCATCCAAGATCGCCACCACGGGCTCCAGCAACGCCATCTGGAGAATCTCGTTGCGCTTTTTCTCTCCCCCGGAGAAGCCTTCATTCACGCTGCGCTCAAGGAAGGCAGGGTCCATCTGCACCACCTTGAGCTTGTCGTGAACGTGGTCCTCGAAAGCAAAGGTGTCGAGCTCCTCCTCCCCCTGCTTTTCCCGCCGGGCATTGGTGGACACCCGCAGGAATTCCAGGTTGCTGACACCAGGGATTTCAACGGGGTACTGAAATCCGAGGAACACCCCCAGACGAGCCCGTTCTTCAGGCTCCAACTCGAACAGATCCTGGCCGCGATAATGAACGGTGCCGCCCGTGACCCGATAGGCCGGATGCCCGGCTAACACCTTGGAGAGCGTGCTCTTGCCACTGCCGTTGCGACCCATCACGGCATGGACTTCACCCGCCCGCACCTGCAGATTCACCCCCTTGAGGATGGGCTTGTCCTCGACGGAGGCATGCAGGTCTTGGATGTCGAGCAGCAGCTCAGCAGCAGGGCGAATCACGGAAGGCGTCGTTAAAAAACAGAGACAAGGTGGGGGAGGGGATCAGCCCACGGACCCCTCAAGTTTGAGGGCCAGCAATTTGTCGGCCTCAGCGGCAAACTCCATCGGCAGCTGGTTGAAGACGTCGCGGCAGAAGCCGCTGACCATCATCGAGACGGCCTCTTCAAACCCGATGCCACGGCTCTGCAGATAAAAGAGCTGGTCTTCGGAGATGCGACAGGTGCTGGCCTCGTGCTCGATGGCCGCCTGCGGCTGCTGCGAACGGATGTAGGGATAGGTATTCGCAGCGGCTTGATCGCCGATCAGCATCGAATCGCACTGGCTGTAGTTGCGGGCGCCTTTGGCATTGGGCCCCATCTGCACGAGACCGCGGTAACTGTTGCTGGAGCGCCTTGCACTGATGCCCTTGCTCACAATCGTGGAGCGGGTGCGCGGTCCGACATGGACCATCTTGGTGCCGGTATCGGCCTGCTGGCAGTTGTTGGTGAGGGCCACGGAATAGAACTCACCCACCGAATCAGCACCCTGTAGCACGCAACTGGGGTACTTCCAGGTGATGGCTGAACCAGTCTCCACCTGGGTCCAGCTGATGCGGCTGCGATCACCGCGGCATTGGCCGCGTTTGGTGACGAAGTTGTAGATGCCGCCCACGCCGTTTTCATCACCGGCGTACCAGTTCTGAACCGTGGAATATTTGATTGAGGCGTCGTCGAGGGCCACCAGTTCCACCACCGCCGCATGCAGCTGGTTGGTGTCGAACATCGGTGCCGTGCAGCCCTCGAGATAACTCACCGAGGCACCTTCTTCGGCCACGATCAAGGTGCGCTCGAACTGTCCGGTGTCACCGGAATTGATCCGGAAGTACGTGGAGAGCTCCATCGGGCATTCGACGCCCTTCGGAATAAAGACGAAGGATCCGTCGCTGAACACGGCTGAGTTCAGGGCGGCAAAATAGTTGTCGTTGCTGGAGACAACCATGCCGAGGTAGCGCTCGATCAGCTCGGGATGCTCTTTGACCGCCTCACTGAAGGAGCAGAACACTACCCCGTGTTCCGCCAACTTCTCCTTGTAGGTGGTGGCAATCGAAACGCTGTCAAAAACAGCGTCCACCGCCACGTTGCTGAGACGCTTCTGCTCGCTCAGCGGGATGCCGAGCTTGTCGAAGGTTTCCAGCAGCTTCAGATCCACCTCATCGAGGCTGGCCTTCTTCTCCTGCTGCTTGGGAGCCGCGTAATAGATGATGTCTTGATAATCGATCTCGGGATAACCAAGGGCAGCCCAGTCGGGCTCCTCGAGGGTGAGCCAGTGGCGAAACGCCTTGAGCCGGAACTGCAGCAGAAAGTCCGGCTCCTCTTTCTTGGCCGAGATCAGGCGAACGACCTCTTCACTGAGACCCTTGGCGATTTTGTCGGTCTCGATCTCGGTGACGAAGCCATACTTGTACGGTTGGCTGACGAGATCCCGTGTGGAGGTACTGGTCATTCAGCTCAGTCGGCGGTGGCGTTGATCGTTTCGATGGTGATGGTCTGCGTCTTCTCAGGGCAAGCGAAGGGGTTGTCCTCGGTGAGGAAGAGCATGCAGTGGCATTCCTTGCGCTCGCGCATCGGAACACAGGGACAGTTCCAGAAAGCTTGAGAGACCTCGGCCTCTTTGTCTTCGTAATGGCGGCAAGGGCACAGCGCTCCCCCCAGATCGTCTTTGTGACGCGCCAGACCCTTCAGAACAACAGCGGTGACGCTGGGGTCCGCACAAAAATAAGTGCCGGTGCGCTGCGCGTAGGTTTCAGCGAACTTGCGGATGACCTCCAGGCTTTCTGCTGTCGGCTCTTGAGGGGCATCGGACATGGAAGTGGAGGGAGCGGCGAATTACGAAACCCCGCGCTTTCCTTACTGGAAGCCTAGGCCAACGGGCCTCCGGTCAGCGGGCTCCCCATTGTGACCCTCAACACGGCCGACATGCCGAGGCAATTCGGTGGCATCGTGTGAGGAGGTTTCACCTCGTCATGAGCGCCTCGGCCCCCGCCAGCACCCGCGACGCCGTGATCTCCCTGCTACTGGAGCGCGGGGAGGAGGACGCTGGCACCCTTGCCGATGCCGTGGGCATTTCCGTTCAGGCCATGCGGCGGCACCTGCGCTCCCTCGCCGACAGCGGCTTGGTCTGCGCCAGCAGCAATGCCAGCGGCCCGGGTCGTCCCAGCAATCGCTGGTGCCTCACCGACGAAGGACGGGCCCAGTTCCCCGATGGCAGCGGGCGCTTCGCCCTTGGCCTACTGGATTCGATGCGCAGCCATCTCCCCGAAGCGACCGTACGCCAGCTGCTGAATCAGCAGGCGGAGTCGAAGGCCAGCCAGTACCGGCAAAGCCTCGGCGAAGCCTCCCTGGAAGCTCGACTCGAACACCTGGCACGGCTGCGGCGCGATGAGGGCTATGTGACCGTCTGCAGCCGGGACGACGACGGCATCAGCTGGCGGCTCGAAGAGGCCCACTGTTCTGTGCAGCGCATTGCTGAAGAATTTCCCGCGGTCTGCGACCAGGAATTGCTGCTGATCCGGCGCACCGTGCCGGACTGCCGGGTAGAACGGGTGCATTGGCGGCTCGAAGGCGGCCACGCCTGCGGCTTCCGCATCACCCCGTTGGCGCAGGGCTGATGGCCATCGACCGAGCCACGATTGAACGCATCGACTCGACCCTGCTGCCCCCGCTGGATCGCCATCACGTGCGGGTGCTGAGTCACTGTCTGGACAGTTTTCAATGCATGACTGCTCCAGGGAACACTGGGGCGGTCCCCGACGAAAACCAACGGCGCCGCTGGTGCCAGCAGCAACCCGTGGTCGCTGACGATCCGGCATTCTTCAGCACCCTGCTGCTGCAGCTCAATGCAGCCGCGGAGCAGCTGGATCAACTGGCGCTTGAACTGGGCAAGCCTCCATTGGCGCTGACCCTCGACGATCTAATTAACGCCGCCGAAGCCCGCTGCCGTGGCTGACATGGCTGTCGTAGCTGTCGTGGTCGGGCTGCCATCATCAACCCACTTCCTCAACGCCGGCGATGCTTGAGATCTCGGACGCCCTCAGCTTCTTTCGTCTGAGCTGTGGCCGCTGGACCTCACAGCGCAGCCAGCACCACCTACTGCATCGCCGCGCCGAAGCCGGCGCCTCCTTCATCGCTGTGGAGGAACTGCTTAAGGGCGACGAACGCCTTGCGGAGATCGCCGAACGCAACAACGCCAGCGTTGAGCAGATCGTGGGCGGTTGCTGGGTGCGCTGGAGCGGATCGATGGCCTGGGATCGGGTCGGTGAATCCCATGAAGACCAGACCATGTTCGGACTGATCCCAGAAGACGAAACAGGGCGCCGGGGGCTGCTGCTGCGGGATCGCGGTTACGCCGAAAAAGCGCCGGTGGCGGGCCAGTTCCGTATGGACGACGAAAACGGCCTGATCCTCACGACGGACTACGAAATGATGAGTTCCCTGGAGCGCTTCTGGTTCGCCAGCGAGAACGTGCGGCTGCGCACCAGCACGGTGCAGGGGCTCTCCAACAACGCCTCCTTCTGCATCGAGACCCGGCAGCTGGACGATGTTGGCCAGACCAGCCCAGCGATGGCTTCGAACGGAACCGCCCTCGCCCCCTTCGGCTGGTAAGCAGAAGTACTTAGAGAAAGTATTACGGCATGTAATCGCTGCAACAGCAGCTGAGGGGGGCAAGACCCAGCACTTCTACGATCTCCTGCAGTGGATGCTGTAGCTCGCGTGGTCATTCCTCTTCTGGAGTACGCACCGATCACCCAGAACTCCTTGAGAACTGGTGTTCCGAACCTCCGTGTCGGCTCCGACGAGGAATCACGGGCTTACTCCCTAGAGATTGCAGACGATCGGGACAACCTCGACACCGTTGTGGAAGCCGCCTACCGGCAAATCTTCTTCCACGCCTTCAAAACAGATCAGGACGTAAACCTTGAGTCTCAGCTGAAGGATGGCCAAATCACCGTTCGCGACTTCATTCGCGGATTGGTGCTCTCTGACACCTTCAAGCGCACCTTCTACGGCTTCAACAGCAACTACCAGGTTGTCCGTCACCTCTGCGAACGGATCCTCGGCCGCAAAGTGAATGGCAAGGGCGAAGAGCTCTCCTGGTCGATCGTGATTGCGACCAAAGGCCTGGAAGGCCTTGTCGATGTGTTGCTCGACAGCGCCGAGTACCTCGACGCCTTCGGCTACGACACGGTTCCGTACCAACGCAACCGTGTGCTTCCCGGCCGCGAACTGGGCGATACACCGTTCAACATCACGACTCCTCGCTACGACGAGTACTACCGGGGCATCCTGGGC
>NZ_JBGKDP010000131.1:0-3479 GCF_042954245.1 Parasynechococcus sp. | reverse complement strand
CCCGGGTGGTGAGAACGGTGACTTCGGCGTCAAGGTCAACGGCGCCAACGGTGGTCCCACCCCCGCCTCCTTCACCGATGCGGTGTTCGAGTGCACCAAGACCCTGGAGCAGTACACGATTGTTGAGGCGGCAGCGCTCCCACTGGATGCGCCTGGTCTGCACAGCATCGGCGCTATGCAGGTGGAAGTGATCGACGGCGTCGACGATTTCGTTGCCCTGATGCAGGAGCTGTTCAACTTCGATCAGATCCGCGATCTGATTCACAGCGACTTCTCCCTGGCCTTTGACGCCATGCATGCCGTCACCGGCACCTACGCCACCCGCTTGTTCGAAGAGCTGCTGGGTGCACCGGTGGGGAGCGTGCGCAATGGCACGCCTTTAGAAGACTTCGGCAACGGTCACCCCGACCCCAACCTCACCTACGCCCACGACCTGGCTGAACTGCTGCTCGAGGGAGACAACTATCGCTTCGGCGCAGCGTGCGACGGCGATGGCGATCGCAACATGATCCTCGGCCAGCGCTGCTTCGTGAATCCCAGCGACAGCCTCGCTGTGCTTACCGCGAACGCCACTGTGGCTCCGGCCTACGCCGATGGCCTTGCCGGGGTGGCCCGTTCCATGCCCACCAGCGCTGCGGTGGATGTGGTGGCGAAGGAGCTGGGAATTGACTGTTTCGAAACCCCAACGGGCTGGAAATTCTTCGGCAACCTGCTGGACGCCGGCAAGATCACCCTCTGCGGGGAAGAAAGCTTCGGCACCGGCAGCAACCACGTGCGGGAGAAGGATGGCCTCTGGGCCGTGCTGTTCTGGCTGCAGATTCTGGCCGTTCGCCGCTGTAGCGTCGCTGAGATCATGGCCGAGCACTGGAAGCGCTTCGGACGCCACTACTACTCCCGTCACGACTACGAAGCCGTGGCCAGCGACGCCGCCCACGGTCTCTACGACCGCTTGGAATCAATGTTGCCGAGCCTGGTGGGCCAAGCCTTTGCCGGACGCGTCATCAGCACAGCGGACAACTTCAGCTACACCGACCCTGTTGATGGGTCCATAACCAAGGCCCAGGGCCTGCGAATCTTCTTGGACGACGGCAGCCGAGTGGTGGTGCGCCTCTCCGGAACAGGCACCAAAGGCGCCACGATCCGGATCTACCTGGAGAGCTATGTGCCCAGCAGCGGTGACCTCAACCAGGATCCCCAAATGGCTCTGGCCGAGATGCTCAGCGCTATTAACAACCTGGCGGAGATCCAGCAACGCACGGGCATGAATCAACCCACAGTGATCACCTGAATAGGGTCCATCACATCTGAAATGCCAAAGCGACCCCAAGGGGTGGCTTTTTTGCTGGCTATGGCTGAACCCTCATCGATGACGACCGCGATGAGAATTGCTGTGCCGATACGCAGGGTGAGTGGCCTCCTCCTGCAACTGACGCACCGTCTCAATCGAAAAGTCCCCAAGACTGCCTGAGCTGATCACCATCAGATAGAAGAGACGCAAATGGCCCAGGGCGATTTCGGCCGGACTGTTGTCGATCAGCACCTTAAAGAAATAGGCCACCGACAAATCAAGTCCAGCACCAATTGGCCACTGCAATCAACACGCGCCACCAACAGACCACCGAACACCACCAAACCCAGGGACGACTGACTCTGGGCACCGGCTCTACTGGACAGCATCAACGGCAGGAATCCAGTGAGGGAAGAGAGCGCCGTCATCAGGATGGGCCGCAGACGCGACTTGGCGGAGAACTTAGCGGCCTCCAGCACCGACTCGCCCTCACCCCATCTTCTGGTTGCCAGGTCGACGATCAGAATCGCGTTACCGCCAGCCAGACCGACCTGTACGTAGATATTGAGCACCTGGCCGGCACCGCCGAGGAACACCAGGGCCGCCAGCAACGCCATCGGCACGGTGAGCAGGATGATGATCGGGTCGGTGTAGCTCTCGTACTGAGCCGAAAGCACCAGGAATACCGCCAGGATGCCGAGCGCGAAGATCACCACCGCCAGGGATCCAGCCTTCACTTCTTCGCGGGAGATACCGGTCCAGTCGAAACCAAGACCCTGATAGCTACCGGCATTGAAGATCTGCTTCATCGCCCCGATCGCCTGACCGGAGCTGTTGCCCTCCTTGGGAGTGCCGTCAATCTTGATCGAGCGGTAGAGGTTGAAGTGGGGAAGAACAGCACCACCAGGATCACAACGTCCCGCAGGAAGTGGGTCACACCTTTGGTCGACTGGTTGATGAAGTTGGTGGTGTCGTAAATCTTCTGCACTCCGAGGCCCACCGGCAGGGTTTGCTCGAACTCGCGGAGCACCTCCTTGACGCCATTGGAGACCTCAGATGGCGTTACTTCCGGAGAGCTGGTAAATCGCGATGCCAACCGAAAGTGTGCCTTTGAGATCCATGGCATCAATGCCGTAGGTCTCACCGCCCAGCTCAACGCGGCCCACATCCTTGAGCCGAACCAGGCCGCCGGCATCGGTGGCTCTGAGAATGATGTTCTTGAAGTCCTGGGTGCTGGTCAGACATCCCTGCAGCTGCACCGTGAAGGTGTATTCCTGCCTTTCAGGTGCAGGGGCGCCACCGATCTTGCCGGCAGGCACCAGATGGTTCTGACTGCGCAGCTGGTTGACCACATCGGTGGCCGAGAGGTTGTTGGCGGTGAGCTTCTCGGGATCCAGCCAGAAGCGGAAGGCGATCTTGCGGTTGCCGAAGTAGGTGGTGACATCGCCGACGCCCTTCACCCGCTTGATGTTGTTGGTGAGGTTCTTATCGAGATATCCACTAATCGTCTCCACCGAATATTCGGTTTTGGAGGGGTCTTCGTTGACGAAGTTGTAAACGAGCAGGATCGAGTTGGAGGCCTTGTTCACCGTCACACCTGATTTACGAACCTCCTCCGGCAGCTGAGGTTCAGCCAGGGAGACGCGGTTCTGCACATTCACCTGGTTGATGTTGCCGTCGGTGCCGCTGTCGAACGACACCGAGATCGAACTCACACCATCCGACGAACTGTTGGAGGTGATGAAGTCCATATTCTCCACCCCGTTGATCTGCTGCTCGAGCACGGAGGTGACCCCTTGCTCAACGGCAACCGCGTCAGCGCGCACGTAAGTTGCCTGCACCTTCACCGTGGGAGGAGCAATGTCGGGAAGGTTTTCAATGAGAAGGATCGGAATCGCGATCAAACCGACGATCACGATCAGCAAGCTGCAGACCGTACTGAGAACCGGCCGGGTGTGAAGTTATTGGATGCAGACATCGTTCAACCCTCAGTTCGCCTTGGCGGGTTGTACCTGCACAGGCATGCCGTGTTTCAGGTTCAGCAAGTTGGTGGTGACCACCAACTGATTGGCATCCAGGCCCTTGGTGATCGGATACAGCTGGTTCTCCAGCTCGCCCACCGTGACCGGCGTCTGCAGAGCGAACTTGGCGTCAGCGGGAAGTTTGCCGAATTTGATGCCTTTCTCCAGCT
>NZ_JBGKDP010000130.1:0-6651 GCF_042954245.1 Parasynechococcus sp. | reverse complement strand
AAAGACGGTTCGAGCGAGTTGCTGGGTGATGGTGCTTGCCCCTTCCCGAACCGCTCCCTGGCGGACATTGGTGACGATGGCCCGGGCAATGCCCCAGCCATCCACACCGTCGTGTTGATAGAAGCGCCGGTCTTCGGCGGCGATGAAAGCCTCAGCCACCGTTAGCGGCATCGCACCGGGCTTCACCTTCTCTCGAGTCGCTGGCCCCAGCTTCTGGATCACCTTGCCGTTGGTGGAGAGCAGGGTGATCGTTCCCGGCCGATTGAAGCTGGCAATCACCCGGACATCCGGAAGCGTGGCATCCACCAGCTCTGTCAGCGCGCGCATGCCCAGGGCTGCTCCCACGCCCACCGCAGCTGCCGTGCCAGCGATCAGTGCCCAGTGTAGGCGGGAACGATTCACATCACCTGGGTCAAGGGGCTGTGGCCCACGGCCAGAGCGGTCACTAACATGCCGAGCACCAGGAAGGGCTGGGCGCTGGCCTGATATTTGACGTCGAAAGCCACGGGGTCTCTCAGCAACCAGATGTCCTGGAAGGTGATCTGGGGAACGATCAAGAGAACCAGCAGAACCGCTGAGAAATGTTGGCCGATCCCGATCAAGACGGCAACCATCGCCAGTTGAAAAACATCAATCATTCCAGCGCTGATCCAGCTGGCCCGCTCAATACCAAACACAACCGGCAAAGACTGAAGTCCGAGTTCTCGGTCGCCTTCAACGCTCTTGAAGTCGTTGACAACAGCAATACCAAGACCCGCAAGGCTGTAGGCCAGGGTGAGCAGTGCTGTGCCCCAGGTCAGTTGCCCAAACAGGGCTTGTCCGGCCCACCAGGGCAGGGCGATGTAGCTGGCACCGAGGGCGTAGTTCCCCAGCCAGCCGTTCTGCTTGAGCTTCAGCGGCGGTGCTGAATAGATGTAGCTCACAAAGGAACCGCCCAACGCCAGGAGAAAGACCACAGGCGTGGTGTGGCCGGCCCATCGGTCGAGTCCGTAGGACACGCCTAAACCGGCGAGCAGCAGCACCCAGATCTGCAGCTTGACCTGGCCCAGGGGAATCGCTCCCGATGGGATCGGCCGGTAGGGCTCGTTGATCGCGTCGATCTCGCGGTCGTAGTAGTCGTTGATGGTCTGGGTGAAGCCCGCCAGCAAGGGGCCGCTCATCAATATGCAGGCGAAGGCGGCGAGCACGTGGTCCACACGCCACTCGTAGTTGCCGCTAGCTGCGGCTCCACAGATCACCCCCCAGATCAAGGGAATCCAGGTGACCGGTTTCATCAGCTGCAGCCGCAGCTTCCAGATGTTCGTGGTGCCTGAGGCACCCTTCATCCCAAGCAGCTGACGCGCGTCGCTCACAGAGACAGTCCTCAGGCGGCGGCGATTTCGTCTTCGAAGAACCAGCTGGTGGAGCCATCGCTGAGCTCAACAACCACACCGATTCCTTTGCCGTCGACGGTGCGGAAATCCTTCACCGTGCCGTTGGCGTCCTTCTTCAAAAGGTCAACCATGGCCTGGGGAATGCGATCACGCACGCGGGTCACGCGAATCTTAGAGCCGATCGAGATGGCTTCAGCCTGGGACATGGCCTGCGAGGCTTGGAGAGTGGCGCAACCCTAACAGTCGCTTTTGCGCCGAATCGATGGTTGCTCTGCGTCTGATTTCCTGCCTGGATGTTGCCCGGGGACGGGTGGTGAAAGGTGTCAATTTCGTTGGCCTGCGCGATGCCGGCGATCCAGTGGAGCTGGCTTGCCGTTACAGCCTTGCAGGAGCAGATGAACTCGTTTTCCTTGACATCGCAGCCAGCCATGAGGGGCGCGGCACCCTGATCGACATGGTGCGTCGCACAGCTGAATCAGTCACGATTCCTTTCACGGTTGGCGGTGGCATCAGCACCGTTGAGGGAATCACCGAGTTGTTGCGAGCCGGTGCCGACAAAGTGAGTCTCAACTCCTCGGCGGTGCGGCGGCCTGAGCTGGTGCGGGAGGGGGCCGATCAGTTCGGCTGCCAGTGCATCGTCGTGGCCATTGATGCCCGTCGGCGCGATGCCGGCGGCTGGGACGTTTATGTGAAGGGAGGCCGCGAGAACACTGGTCTTGATGTTGTGGAGTGGGCCCAGCGGGTGGCTGGCCTTGGGGCTGGAGAGATCCTGCTCACCTCGATGGATGGTGATGGCACTCAGGCTGGATACGACCTTGCCCTGACCCGGGCCGTGGCCGATGCGGTGCCCATCCCGGTGAGTGCCTCCGGTGGTGCGGGCTGCATGGATCATATCGCTGAGGCGTTGGACGTGGGCCCGGAGGGAGGCCATGCCTCCGCAGCCTTGCTGGCCTCGTTGCTGCATGACGGTGTTCTCACCGTGGAACAGATCAAGCAAGATCTGCTCTCCCGTGGCCTGAAGATCCGTCCATGAAGCCTGGTGATCCCGCGGCGGTGGAACAGCTGTTTGACGCTGTGGCTCCCCGCTACGACCGCCTCAACGATGTGCTCAGTTTCGGGCTTCATCGCCAGTGGAAACGTCAGTTGGTGCGCGCCCTTAAGCCGGTGGCAGGCGAGCATTGGCTGGATCTGTGCTGCGGAACGGGGGACCTGGCCTTGGAGCTGGGACGCTGTGTTCGCCCCGCTGGCGTGGTGACCGGTCTGGATGCCGCCGCTGCTCCCTTGGAGCGAGCCCGCCAGCGCCAGCGCCAGCAGCCCTGGTTGCCGGTGACCTTCCAGCAGGGGGATGCTTTGCAAACCGGCTTGCCCAGTGCCTGCGCTGATGGTGCGGTGATGGCCTACGGATTGCGCAATCTGGTGGACCCCCTGCAGGGGCTGAAGGAACTGCGCCGGCTGTTGAAGCCCGGTGGGTGCGCAGGGGTGCTGGATTTCAACCGTCTGCCCCAAAGCGGAGCGGCGGCCGCTTTTCAGCGCTTCTATCTGCGTCGCCTGGTGGTGCCCGCTGCCTCCTCTGTAGGGTTGCGGGAGGAGTACGCCTACCTGGAGAAGAGCCTGGCGCGCTTTCCTGCGGGGCCTGAACAGGAGCGGCTGGCCCGGCAGGCGGGATTCGCCGAAGTGAACCACCGCTCGCTCGTGGCCGGACAGATGGGCGTTTTGACCCTTAGGGCATGAATCTTTACCTGTGTCGCTTGCGACACACCCCGCCACTAGCGTAGGAAAGCTGAAGAGAAAGTTAAAGGGGGTCTGGTTTGGCGTTTCCGCTGCCGAAGCTGCTGCCCCGAATCGAAGAGCTGCTTCAGGAAGTGCAGTGGCTGGATGGTCTGATCCTGATCACCGACTCCGACCGCGCCTGTTTCGTTGCCTTTTCGCAAGTGGATCCCCTGCTACGTCGCCTTCGCCAGCGCCCCAAGGGGCCAGAGGTGGCTGAAAAGCTCTGCATGTCCTTGCTGGATTGCCATGGAAAGGGAGGCGCAAAGCCCGTCCTGGTCTTTCAAGGGGATGGCAGTTTCTGGCTCGGAATGATTGGTCCCAGCGGCAACAATCCGCATCGCCATCACGCCATCGCGCACCTCCACCGTTGTTTGGCTTTGGAGGGCTGACCGGCCACTGGGCAGAATCGAAACCCAGGTTGCCCCGACCCAGCGCATTTTTAAGACAGAAGTTGCAGAGTGTCTTAAAACCAAGTTCTGCCTGGAATCTGAGCGACAAATCAGGCTTGTTCAAACGATAAGTTGCGGTTTCAGTAGTTGGCACTGTGCCTGGGTGGTCTTGCACTATCACCCCGTTAGGACGAAGCAACGCATGGGCGCCACCTGCGGAGAGGAGGTGTTGCTGTGGTGGTCATAGAGAAGCTCGCCCTTATGGGTGGGGAATTTGAACTTGTGCGCCTCTCACAGCGCCCCAAGACTTGGTACTTCAGGTTCTATGTACGGGGCAGCGCGCATCAGAAGAAGAGATATGTAGTTCGGTCTCTCAAGACGGATAACAGAGGGCAAACAGAGCGCCGTGCCTATAAGGAGTGGCGGAAGCTCAAAACAATTGAAGAAGAGAGTGGTGTCGCTGGAACGACAGCACCCTCGACACATTTGTCCTCTTAGTGGCGGCATTCTCTGCCGCCTTTTTTATTGCTTGCGGGCGACCGAACCATGAACGGTCCTCACCACAACTTCTGACGGTTCTCCTACTCCTCACGGGAGAGCGCCAGGAGGAAGTTGGTGGGGTCAAGAACGAGGAGACGGGTCCCTGGGGTGTTTGCACTCCAGGGGTCTTTTTTTGTCCTTTGCGATGGCAGTACGTTTTTCGCCCTCCTCCGTTTCCGCGTCATGGATCTGCTGAAGGCTTGCGATGAGATGAAGGACTTCATCGAAACTGCGCAGAAGTTGGTCCAAGCCTGGGATGCAGACCCGGACAACTACTCGCAGTTGGAAGAGGGGCTATCCGCGTTGAAGGCGGAACTAGAGAAGTTCAAGGACTGAGAGGGGAGATTTGATTGCCTTCTCCGCAGCAGATTTGCGGAGAAGGCGTTGAGTTTGAGGGTGTTACCCCGTTTGAACGCACGCCTTTTGAGAAAATGCGGTGTGTCTGGAAGTGTGTTCAAACTTTCGTTCAAACCACCCACGAAAAACCTAGTGTTTTCGGGGATGTTTAAACGATGTTCAAACGCCCTTCACTTCTCAAAACCCGCATCAACACTAGAAAAGACTGACATATGCACTTCCAGGACATCATCAGCAGACTCAACCGGTTCTGGGCGGACCAGGGGTGTCTATTGCTGCAGCCCTACGACACCGAGAAGGGTGCCGGCACCATGAGCCCCCACACGGTGCTCCGGGCGATTGGCCCTGAGCCTTGGGCCGTGGCCTATCCCGAACCCTGCCGTCGCCCCACCGACGGCCGTTATGGCGATAATCCCAACCGGGCCCAGCACTATTTCCAGTACCAGGTGCTGATCAAGCCATCCCCTGACGGCATCCAGGAGACCTACCTGGCGTCACTGGAGGCGCTGGGCATCAAGGCCGCTGACCACGACATCCGTTTCGTCGAAGACAACTGGGAGTCCCCCACCCTCGGCGCTTGGGGTGTGGGCTGGGAAGTGTGGCTCGACGGTATGGAGGTCACCCAGTTCACCTATTTCCAGCAATGCGGCGGCATCAATTGCAAGCCCGTTTCGATTGAGATCACCTACGGCCTCGAGCGGCTGGCGATGTATCTCCAAGACGTAGAAAGCATCTGGGACCTCAGCTGGAACAGCGAGCGCAGTTACGGCGAAATCTGGCTGCCGTTTGAAAAGGGGCAGTGCGACTTTAACTTTGAGGCCTCTAATCCCGAGCGGCTCAAGCAGTTGTTCGCCATCTACGAGGCGGAAGCTGCTGATCTGATCGAGAAGCAACTGCCAGCACCGGCCTTGGATTTTATTCTGAAGTGCAGCCACACCTTCAACCTGCTGGAGGCCCGTGGCGTGATTTCCGTGACGGAGCGCACCGCAACCATCGGCCGGATTCGCAACCTGGCCCGCAAGGTGGCCGAGGCTTGGTTGACGGAACGGAAGGCCCTTGGTTTCCCGCTCTTAAAAAGGGGAACTCTCGAGACAGCGGCCTGATGGTTTCTGCGTCGACGTCGTTCTGCTGATGCCATTGCCCTCTGTCTTTTGGCGCTCCTTGTGCTTCGAGGGCTGTTGTGGGGGGCGCCGACGCCGAGTCGAGCCGATCCATCTCGCCTGATCCAGACGCCGGCGGCGGCCGTTGCGATCAGCGGTCGCTTGCTCGCCGATGTGCGCCGTTTTCCCTCGGGGTGTTCCGCCCTGTTGGAGGTGGATCGGATCGAGGCTCGCCGGGTCGAGAGCAGCGAGGTGCTGCAGCGTCCATGGACGCCGTTGGCTGATCTGCGGCGCGATGTTGTCCAGCGGTTGCAAAAGGCAGTGGGGCCCCGGCGGGGTGGCTTCCTGGCCGCTCTGGTGCTGGGCGGCGCCCAAGTGCAGCTCTCGGAAGACATCCGAGAGGCTTTCCGCATGGCCGGCTTGTCCCATGCCCTTGCGGCATCGGGGTTTCACCTCTCCGTTCTGCTCGGCAGTGTGCTGATGCTGGCCCGCCGTCTGCCGCCTGGGCCCTATCGATTGGTTTTCAACTCAGTGCGGCGGTGACCGCTGGGCTGATCCTTACGGCTCCTCGCCTCGAGCAGGCTTTTCAAGCGTGGCTGCCGGATCGCTGCCAGGGCCTGGCAGCGGCGTTGCCCATCCCTGTGGCGGCCTTGCTCTGGACGCTGCCGCTGCAGTTGCTCCACTTCGGTGCAATGCCGTTGTATGCCCTGGTTGCCAATCTTCTCCTAGCCCCGCTGCTGGCGCCGCTAACGCTCTCGGCACTATTGGTTTTCGTGGGGCCTACGGCTGTGCTGCCTGTGCTGCTGTGGCCCGTCCATCAGTTGGCGGGCCTGGTGATCACCATGGCCGGCTGGATCAGCCACTGGCCTGGAGCCCAACTCCTCACCGGACGTCCCCAGGCGTGGGTGGTTGTCCTGCTGGTGCTGGGCTTGCTGCCTTGGTTACTGGGGGCAGCGCGCTGCCGCCGGCGCTTGTCGCTGATCCCCATGGCAACCGCCCTACTCGTCCACGGCCTGGTGCAGCTCGGCGATGGTTTGGTGGCGGTGGAGCGGTTTGGTCGTCACTGGTTGCTGGCTCGCCGCTGTGCACGGCCACGCTCGCCTGGATTGGGTGATGCTCTTG
>NZ_JBGKDP010000129.1:0-2926 GCF_042954245.1 Parasynechococcus sp. | reverse complement strand
CCAATTCCTTCGCGGCAATGAGCAGGTGCTCGAGGCATCTATCCTCAGCACCTGCAACCGCCTTGAGATTTACACCCTGGTCCGCAATCCGGACCTCGGCGTGTCTGCTGTCAGCGATTTCCTCAGCAGCCACTCCGGCCTTGAGACAGGAGAGCTGACCCCTCACCTGTTCAGTTACCACCACGAAGATGCTGTCGACCATCTGATGCGGGTGGCAGCAGGTCTCGACAGCCTTGTGCTGGGGGAAGGTCAGATCCTATCCCAGGTCAAAAAAATGATGCGGCTCGGCCAGGAGCACAAATCCCTGGGTCCGATCCTGAATCGCTTGCTCACCCAGGCCGTCACCACGGGCAAACGAGTCCGCAGTGAAACCAACCTCGGAACAGGTGCTGTTTCGATCAGCTCAGCCGCCGTTGAGCTCGCCCAGCTCAAGCTCGGTCAATCTCGGGGACTGGATCAACTGGTCACCCTGGAAAGCGAGCAGATCGCCGTTGTGGGTGCCGGGCGCATGAGCCGTCTGTTGATTCAGCACTTACAGGCGAAGGGTTCCTCCGGTGTCGTTCTGCTGAACCGCACCGTTGAGCGGGCCGAACAGCTGTCGGCTGATTTCCCTGATCTCCCTGTTTACTGCAGGCCGCTTACGGACCTC
Organism: Parasynechococcus sp.; assembly: GCF_042954245.1. Classification (GTDB taxonomy): domain Bacteria; phylum Cyanobacteriota; class Cyanobacteriia; order PCC-6307; family Cyanobiaceae; genus Parasynechococcus. Next base: position 2,277 of record NZ_JBGKDP010000129.1, on the reverse strand, counting down.
GATCAGTACCTGAGCACCTGCTCGCTGATGTTCACCAGCACCGCCGCCGATGATCCGATCATCGATGCCGCGCGTCTGGCTCCTCTGAACCGGCGCAGCAAGCTTCGCCTGATTGATATCGGGGTGCCGCGCAATATCGCTGCCGATGCTGCCGATGTCGAGGGCGTCGAATCCCACGATGTGGATGACCTTCAAGAGGTCGTTGCCCGTAATCAGGAAGCCCGTCAGGCCATGGCCCGGGAAGTTGAGCAGTTGCTTCAGCAGGAAGCGCAGCAGTTCCTTGAGTGGTGGGACAGCCTGGAGGCTGTGCCCACGATCAACCATCTGCGCTCTTCCATGGAGTCGATCCGCACTGAGGAACTCCAGAAAGCCCTCAGCCGAATGGGCCCTGATTTCTCAGCCCGGGAACGTAAGGTTGTTGAAGCCTTGAGCAAGGGCATCATCAACAAAATCCTCCACAGGCCGGTGACCCAGCTGCGCGCTCCCCAGACCCGGCAGGATCGCCAACAGGCCCTTCGAATTGTCGAAAGACTATTCGATTTGGAAGCATCTTAATCCGTTGAGCCATTCAGTCGCGATTTGAATCCCAGTAATCTCGACTGATTCTTTCCAAAGACGGTTTCGAAGCCAAAAACTCCGGTAAGTTCTTGCGGCAACGCCGATTTGGGATAGCGGCATGAAGCGGGTCTTGGCCATCATTCTGGGCGGGGGAGCGGGCACACGCCTGTACCCGCTCACAAAAATGCGTGCCAAGCCGGCCGTGCCCTTGGCAGGCAAATATCGATTGATTGATATTCCGATTAGCAACTGCATCAACTCCGACATCAACAAGATGTACGTGATGACGCAGTTCAACAGTGCGTCACTTAATCGACATCTGAGTCAGACCTACAACCTCAGCAATTCCTTCGGAGAAGGTTTTGTTGAGGTGCTTGCGGCCCAGCAGACCCCTGATAGCCCCACCTGGTTCGAAGGCACTGCAGATGCCGTACGCAAATACCAGTGGTTGTTCCAGGAATGGGATGTTGATGAGTACCTGATCCTTTCTGGCGACCAGCTGTATCGGATGGATTACAGCCTTTTCATTGAGCATCATCGCCGCTCAGGCGCCGATCTCACTGTTGCTGCTCTTCCTGTTGATCCCAAACAGGCTGAGGCCTTCGGCCTGATGCGTACTGATGAAAACGGCGCGATCAAGGAATTTCGCGAAAAGCCAAAGGGTGACTCGCTGCTCGAGATGGTAGTTGACACCTCTCGTTTTGGCCTGAGTGCTGATTCAGCTAAGGAGAGGCCTTACCTGGCTTCGATGGGCATTTATGTTTTCAGCGGTCAGACCCTGTTTGATCTGCTCGACAAGTATCCAGGTTACAAAGATTTCGGCAAGGAAATCATCCCTGAGGCTCTCGCGAGGGGCGACAAGCTTCAGAGCTATGTGTTCGACGACTACTGGGAAGACATCGGCACCATCGGTGCGTTCTACGAAGCCAATCTGGCGCTAACCCAACAGCCCACGCCCCCCTTCAGCTTCTACGACGAGAAGTTCCCTATCTACACCCGTCCCCGCTACCTGCCCCCGAGCAAGCTTGTTGATGCTCAGATCACCAACTCGATCATTGGAGAGGGGTCCATTCTGAAGTCCTGCAGCATTCACCACTGTGTGCTGGGTGTTCGTAGCCGGATTGAAAGTGACTGTGTTCTGCAAGACACGCTGGTGATGGGCGCCGACTTCTTTGAATCGCCCGACGAACGCGCTGTGCTGCGCGAGCGAGGTGGCATTCCTTTGGGCGTGGGCAAGGGCACCACGGTGAAGCGAGCCATCCTTGACAAGAACACCCGCATCGGTTCGGGTGTCTCGATCATCAACAAGGACAACGTGGAAGAAGCCGATTGCTCGGATCAGGGTTTCTACATCCGCAACGGCATTGTTGTTGTTCAGAAAAATGCCACCATCGCCGACGGAACGGTGATCTGAGCCCTGGAACCGCTCTCAGGAATGAGCCGACGTCTCCCTGATCCGATGGCTCATTCCTGACATTTATTGGTTGATTTGCGGTCGAGACCAGCCGAGATCAACACACTGATATCAGTCGTCTGTGGTCCTTCCGGCCATGTCCAAGTCTCACTTCGGCCTCATTGGTCTTGGCGTGATGGGCGAGAACCTCGTCCTTAATGCGGAGCGCAATGGTTTTTCCAGCGTTGTCTACAACCGCACCTACGCCAAAACCGAGGACTTCCTCCAGGGACGTGGCAAGGACAAGAACATCCAGGGCGCCACTG
>NZ_JBGKDP010000128.1:0-4320 GCF_042954245.1 Parasynechococcus sp. | reverse complement strand
TGCTGGTTGAGCTGATGCTGTCGACCCCTTCAAGGCCATTCAGCTGTTGTTCCAACACCCGGGTCACGCTCTGCTCCACCACCTCCGGTGAAGTCGCCGGGAAGCTGGCATTCACACTCACGCGGGTGGGAGCGAGTGGCGGAAGATCCTCCAGCCCCAGGCCGAACAAGGCCGTGCAGCCCGCCAAAAGGATCAGCAGACTGCAGACGACCGTAAGAACCGGCCGCCGAAGAAACGGTTGGGAGATCGACCGCACCGGGACGTCTCAAACGTTAATGAATCCTGCCAGAAAAAACCGGCTGCCTGGGATCAGGCAGCCGGGGGTTTGATGATCTTGGTTTAGAGGTTTCGGTGAATGGCTTCAGCCGACGCTCCAGACACCAGCAGCGATCTTGAACAGTTCCTGCACGTGAACGGTGTTGCAGAGGAACCAGGCGAAAACGGCACCGCCGCAACCACCGAGCCAGAACCCACTGGTGAAGTCGGCCCAACCGGTGCGGGTGAACAGGTCGGCGGGGGGATTCTCAACCGTCACATCTGCAGGAGGGATATTGGGTTGCTTACCGGGCTGGTTGTAGAGCAGGAACAGCAGGCTGAGGATGTGCACGGCGCCGATGGCAGCCAGCAGGCCAGCGGTTTGCTGGTACTCCGTGACACGCAGAGGGCCACAGATGGTGAAGGGGCCGTAAAGCAGATAACCGAAGGCTGCACCGGTTTCCAGACCACGGAAGTTCGGGGAAATCCCGGGGCGATACAGGGGTAGGTTGTTGATCAGGCCCTTGATGAAATAGCCGCTATTCACGGGTGTCGCAAGGTTGCCGACGCAGGGATCAGCAGCAGGAGTGACGGTCATGAGTTACGAGTGCTGAGGGGTTGAAACGGTCCGCAGGTCGCGGTCACTCGGCAGCGGTGATCACTCGACCAACAAGGACGATGAATACTGCGGGGAACACGATTCCGGTGATGGGCACAAAAATCGCAGGCAGCCAGGCAGCAGCGAAATCTCCAGTCATGTCGAGGCTAGAAGCTTCGCAGCTACTGTAAGTAGGTCCGTTCTAACGGCCTGCTTTAGGCCCCAACGGCGACATAAAAGTTCAATCCGCATGCAGAACGTTCTCCTCCCTGGTGCCGTCGTGCTGCTCACGGTGGTGCTCTGGTTGTGCAGGAAGCCGGTGAAGCCGATGCTCTCCAGCACGGATGCCAGCCGTGTCGCACAGATCAACCGTCCCCAGCTGGAACTGGTGATTAAGCCTGCCGCTGATGGGAAATCCGCCGATGCTTCCCTGGAGTCCTGGACGGCGCCGACCAGTCCTCTGGAGCGTCTTGCCTTGGAGCGTCGCCTCAAGGCCGAAATGGAGGCTGGCCCCGAGGAGCGTTTGCGTGCTGTTCGTTTGGCCGCCCAATGGGGGCACCGTTCGGCGCTACCCCTGCTGCGCCAAGCGCTGCGGGATAGCGATGCGCGTGTGGTGGAAGAAGCAGCCGCTGCGATCGCACCGTTGCGCGGTGCGCCGGCCGCTGCCCCGATCCGTCAGCCGGCTCGGCCGCCGCGCAACGTTTCGCGGATGCGATAAATCGGTCGGTCCTGGCTTTCGTGGTAAGTGCGGATCAGCAGTTCGCCGAGAAGCCCGAAGCAGAACAGCTGAATGCCCGCCAAACCAAGCACCACCGCCAGGGTGAGCAGTGGGCGATTGGCAATGTCGCCTCCCATCACCTTGATCACGAAGAGATAGGTGCTGGTGACCAGGCTGGCGGCGATGGCCAGCAGTCCACCGAAGCCGAACACGTACATCGGCCGGGTCAGAAAACGCTTCATGAACCAGACGGTGAGCAGATCCATCAGCACACGGAAGGTGCGATCAATCCCGTACTTGCTGTTGCCGAACTGACGCGCCCGGTGGTTCACCTTCACTTCGGTGATCCGTGCACCCTCGATGAAGGCCAGGGCGGGAAGAAAGCGATGCAGCTCCCCATAGAGCCGCATGTCTGAGAGCACCTCCCGTCGATAGGCCTTGAGAGAGCAGCCGTAGTCATGCAGCCGCACCCCAGTCACCCGGCCGATCAAGCGGTTGGCGATCCGGGAGGGAAGTTTGCGCTGGAGGGCGGCGTCCTGGCGCTGATGGCGCCAGCCACTAACGAGGTCATACCCCTCCCGCAATTTGGCCAGCAGCATGGGGATGTCGGCTGGATCGTTCTGAAGATCTCCATCGAGGCTGACGATCACCTCTCCGCCAGCCACATCAAACCCAGCCGCCATGGCTGCGGTCTGGCCATAGTTCTTGCGCAGCAGCACAGCCACCACTTCGGGCACCTCTGCGCTGAGCTGGGCCAGCACTTTCGCGGTGCGGTCGCTGGATCCGTCGTCGACCAGGACCAGCTCAAACGTCTCGTCGGTTGGACGCAGTGCTGAAAGGAGCTGCTCAACCAGGTGGGGCAGGCTTTCCTCTTCGTTGTACAGCGGCACCACCACCGAGAGATTCAGGGGTGCACTCATGCCGGTCGCGCTGCGAGTCGCTCAACTTAAGCAGGGGTCCAGTCGATCCGGCTGACAGCTTCAGGAGAGATGCGATCCGTCATGGCAACGCACCACACGGCCTGCGCCGCGGAATTCAGCCCTGTAGTGGCAAGCCACCGGGTGTTGATCGCTGCTGTGAAGGCTGTCGATGCCGATTTCATTGCGCCCATGGTCCTGGCCTGAGCTATGGCGGTAGCGGCCATCGCCGAGATGGAGCCCCACATGGGTGCAACGCCGGCATGTGCCAAAAAACAGCAGATCTCCCGGGCGCAGCAGGCTGTGATCATCGGGGAGAGCGGCAACAGGTTGGCAGAACCGCTCCTGCTGATAGGCATCTCGCGGAATCCAAATGCCCTGGCTGGCGAAGGCTATCTGCATCAGACCGGAACAATCCATGTCCGGTTCTGTGGTGCCTCCCCAGAGGTAGACATTGGGACATTGCTGGGCGGTTTCGCTCCAGGCGAGCACGCCGGGTAGACGTCGCTCAATCTCTGTCGCGCTTAGCGGCGACGGTCGCCAGGGTGCGCATTGCTCAGCTCGCCCCAGAACCGCCTCAAGTTCGAGCCAGCAGCGGTAACCATCCTCCAGCAGTTGAACAGCGATCCTCGTGCGCTGCCTCTCCAGGATGCGAAAGCGGCGTCCACGACAGGCCTGGGTGGTCAGGCTCTCGCCGTCAAATCTCGAATAACCATTGACGTCAGCGCATAGCTGCCAACAGGAGCCTATCTGAATCAGGTCTGGGGCCAGCAGGGTGCCTAACGTCGCCATGGCCTAATCGAGTCGCTATGGCGTTCTACCGTCCCGATCCCGCAATGGCGGCTCGGCTTGAGGCGGCCCTCGATGGGCTCGATGCCGACGGCCGCCCAGGATTGCGCAACAGTCTGGCGATCACCTGGGTGCAGTACGACGAAGCTGCACCGGAGGCTGGTCAGGGCCGTGGTGCTTCCTGGAACCAAAACCGGATACTCTATCCGGCCAGCGTGGTGAAGCTGTTCTATGCCGTCGCCGTTGAGCAGTGGCTGCAACGTGACCTGATCCCTGAGGGCGACGAACTGCGGCGCGCGGTGCGCGACATGATCGCCGACTCCAACAATGATGCCACTGGGCTTGTGGTTGATCTGCTCACAGGCACCACCAGTGGTCCTGCTCTTCATGGCGAACGCTGGGAGCTTTGGACGCAGCAGCGTCGCTTGATCAATGGCTGGTTGCAGAGCTTGGCCTGGCCGGAACTGGAGGCGGTGAATTGCTGCCAGAAGACCTGGGGTGATGGTCCCTATGGCCGGGAGAAAATGTTCTATGGGGCCGACAACAGCAACTGCAATGGCTTGTCCACCGCTGCGACAGCCCGGATGTTGGAGGCTGTGATGACCGGTGCGGTGGTGTCGCCGCCGGCCTGTCGTCGGCTGCAGGGTCTGTTGCGGCGCTCACTCGATCAGCAGCAGCGTCGCGCTGATCCTGAAAACCAGGTGGATGGGTTCCTCGGTGAGGGACTACCCGAGGACGCGCTCCTCTGGAGCAAGGCCGGCTGGATGAGTCAGGCCCGGCATGACGCTGCTTGGTTTCAGACATCCGCACAGCAGCCACCCAGCTTGCTGGTGGTGTTCACCACAGGGCCTGATCGCGCGAGGGACTCGTCTCTTTTGCCGGAGCTGGCACGGCAACTCAACCTGTTCACCAGCTCCGAGGAGCTGGAGGAATAAGACAGTGAACTTGGAACGGAGAGGGAGGGATTCGAACCCTCGACAGAAGTTGCCTCCTGTAACTCCTTAGCAGGGAGCCGCTTTCAACCACTCAGCCACCTCTCCAGC
>NZ_JBGKDP010000127.1:0-6546 GCF_042954245.1 Parasynechococcus sp. | reverse complement strand
GCCGCCGCCACGGGCCCCGGGCTGGTGGTGGAATTCGGCATCGGCAATGCCCGCAAGGTGGATCCGCTGCTCACAGCTCTGAGCAGCAGCGTCTTCGCCGCATTGGACATCAGCCTCAGCACCCTGAAGGAGACCCTCTCCGGTCTCGCGGCCCGGCACTCCAACACCGCCATAGTGGGCATCTGCTGTGACCACACCCGCCTGGAACAGCTGCCGCAGCATCCCGCCCTCGACAGCCAACGGCGCATCGGCTTCTTTCCTGGCAGCTCCCTGGGCAACTTCACCCCAGAGGAAGCTGTGGACTTTCTGCGCAATACTCAGCAGCTGCTGGCTGGAGGGCCGCTGCTGCTGGGGCTGGATCAACCCCGCGAGCCGGCCCTAATGGAGGCCGCCTACGACGATGCCGCCGGCGTGTCCGCCGCCTTCGCCCGCAACCTGCTACAGCGGCTCAACCGCGACCTCCAGAGCGATGCCGATCCCGCGCAGTTCCGCTACCGGGCCCGCTGGCAAGAGCAGCAGCAGCGCATCGAAATGGCGCTGGTGAGCACGCAGGAACAGACCGTGCACCTGAGCGGTGAGGCCTGGTTCTTTCGCCAGGGCGAGACCTGGATCACCGAATACAGCGTCAAATACTCCCCGGACGCCGCGGCCGCCCTCGCGGCCCAGGCCGGCTGGCGGATCCAACGCCGCTGGACCGATCCACACCAGCAGATCGCTCTGCATCTGCTTTTGCCGGCAAACTGAGCCCACAGACTGCGCCCAGGAGCTCAGGCGGCATGAAATCAGACGAACGGCGTCAGGCCATCAAACGGCAGCGTGAGCAGCTAATCCAAGACCTGGAAGTGGTGTACATGGCGGCCTTCGATCGCCTGGGGGAACTGGAAGGTGAAGTGGGAGAAGTGAAAGCAGCACAACTCACCCAGATGATCCTTAACTCCAAAACGGCCGCGATCGAGCCCCTGGAAAAAGAAATCGAAAAACCGCTGATCACCACCCCAGGCGAGGCATGAGCAGCTGGCTGGAGCAGTTGGAGCGGGAGCTGGACGTCCGGCTCTCCGCCTTTCTACACAACAACCCCGTCCAGGAGCACCTATTCAGCTTCAGCGAACAGCACCTGAAGGATCGGGCGGCAGCCCTGCAACGGCAACGCCAGCAACTGCAAGGCGAAGCGAAGCAGCAACGCCAGCAGCTGCTGAGGATTGCCGAGGACGTACGGGCCTGGCGCAACCGGGTGGACCGCGCCAGGGCGGCCGGCGCAGCCAATCTGGCCGGGCGAGCCGAACAACATCTCACCAGCCTGATGAACCAGGGCCGCGCCCTCTGGGCCGACCTGGAGGATCTGGGACGCCGCTTCAACGAGGTGGAGCGACAGCTGCAGGAACTTCACCAGCAAAAGCAAACGCCCAGCCCCTCAACACTGGAGAAGGACTGGGCGTTGTTTGAAGCGGAACAGGAGCTTGAACAGCTGCGCCGCGACGCTGGGCTGAGTTAATCAGGCCTTGGGCGCAGAGGGCTCAAGGCTGACACCCTCGGGCGGAGGTGTGGGATCCGGATCGGCGATCAGCATGTGCTGAAGCACGATTTCCGGCCGCTCACTGTCGCGCCAGCGAATGCGGTAAGCGGGCATTTTGGTACCACGGCTGGTGGTCTGCTCCACCGGCTCCATCACCCATCCCCGGCGGGAACGGCCCTGGGGATTCCGCTTGACCACGGCATCAGCGTGCTTGAAGCGAAACCCGACGCGTTCTCCACTCATGGGGATAGGACCATGCCACTCCTCCCATTATTCCACTGAGGGTGGTTCTCCCTTGCAGGACTCTGGCCGCAGCAGCGGGAAGGCGATGACGTCCCGAATCGAGGGGCTGTCGGTGAGCAGCATCACCAGCCGGTCGATGCCGATGCCTAAACCTCCGGTGGGGGGCATGCCCACCTCCAGGGCCGTGACGAAATCCTCGTCCAACCCCTGGGCTTCCAGATCACCTGCCACCTTGCGCGCCTGTTGGGCCTCAAGGCGCTGGCGTTGATCCACGGGATCGGTGAGCTCACTGAAAGCATTGGCATGCTCGCGGCCGACAATGAACAACTCAAAGCGTTCCACCAAGCCGGGCTTGCTGCGATGGGGTCGAGCCAGGGGCGAAATCTCCACCGGGTAATCGGTGACGAAGGTGGGCTGAATCAGGGTCGTCTCCACTGCTTGCTCAAAGGCTTCATTGAGCAGACGGCCCACGGAGTCGGCCAGCTCAGGCGCATGCAGGCCCTTAGCGGTCATCGCCGCAGCCGCAGCCTCCCGACTGCTGAAGCTGTTGAAATCAAGCCCCGTTGCATCCTGCACGAGTTCATGCATCGTGGCGCGCCGCCATGGGGGTGCGAGATCGATTGCGATGCCCTGGTAGGTGATGGTAGTCGTGCCGCAGACCTCCTGGCACACCGCGCTGACCATCTGCTCGGTGAGCTCCATCATCCCGAGGTAATCGCTGTAGGCCTGATAGATCTCCACCGAAGTGAACTCGGGGTTGTGGCGGGTGCTGACCCCTTCATTACGGAAGATCCGGCCCAGCTCATACACCCGCTCAAAGCCGCCCACCACCAGGCGCTTCAGGTGCAACTCGGTGGCAATCCGGAGGGTGAGGGACAGGTCGAGGGCGTTGTGGTGGGTCTCGAACGGCCGCGCGTCAGCGCCACCGGGTTCGCTCTGCAGCACGGGGGTCTCGATCTCGAGAAAGTCACGCTGATCGAGCCAGTGGCGAATACCGCTCACCAGGCGGGCCCGGCGCCGGAAGGTCTCACGGCTGTCGGGGGACACGACCAGATCCAGATAGCGCTGGCGGTAGCGCTTCTCCACGTCGGCCAATCCATACCACTTGTCGGGAAGGGGCTGCAGCGCCTTGGTGAGCATGCGCCAGTCGCTCACTTTCACTGACAGCTCGCCACGGTCGGTGCGACGCAGGGTGCCGCCTACCCCAAGCCAGTCGCCACTATCCACCAGCGAGGTGATCTGTTTGAACCAGCCCTCCTGCTGTGCCTCGAGACCCGCCTTCTCCAGGAACAGCTGGATGGAGCCCGTCTCATCGGCCAGGGTGAAAAAGGCCAGCTTGCCCATCACCCGGCGGGTCATCACCCGTCCCGCCACGGAAACGCTGACGTCCCGCTCTTCCCCCTTGGGCAGATCGGCATGGGTCTCCTGCAGCTCAGCCATGCGGTGGCTGGGACTGAAGGTGAGAGCATAGGGGCCCTGCCCCAACTCTTCCAACGTCTTGGCCTTTTCCAGACGGGTGTCGCGCAGCTCAGACACAGCAGCAGGTCAGTCGAGAGCCATCCTGCCCGCCCGCGGGTTGATCAACCGGCAGCAGAGGCCTCGCCCATGCGTTGGGAGGCGTAGCCAATGCCCCGGACTGTGAGAATTAGCTCGGGATTGCGGGGGTCAGGCTCCAACTTTCCTCGCAAACGCGCCACATAGACATCCACCACGCGTAGATCGGCTGCACGGCGAGGGGGATAACCCCAAAGCTGCTCAAGGATTTCCGCCCGGGGCACAACATGGCCGGGGTCGCGGAAAAGCAACTCGAGCAGGCTGAACTCCGTGTAAGTGAGGTTGATGCGCTCCGATCCGCGGGTGACCTGGCGTCGGTTGGTGTCCACCACCAGGTCCCCGAGGCGCAAAACGCCTTGCCCTATGGGCAATTCACGGCTTTCAACAACAGCATTGCCCCGGCCCACCCGGCGCAGAATCGTGGCGATGCGTGCCTCGAGTTCCTTGGGGCTGAAGGGCTTGGGTATGTAGTCATCAGCGCCCAGATCCAGGCCGGTCACCCGCTCGGAGATCGCTTCAACCGCGGAGAGAAAGATGATCGGCACACAGGATTCAGCCCGCAGGCGGCGGCAGACGGCAAAGCCATCCAGCTTGGGCAGCATCACATCGAGGACCACCAGGTCGGGGGACTCGTTGTGGAACATTTCCAGGGCTTGCTCACCGTCCTCAGCGCAGATGACGCGGTAACCCGACAGCTGCAGGCGCATCAGCAGAATGCGCCGGACTGCAGCCTCATCATCAACGACAAGAATAGTCGCTTTCGGTTGTGAGGGCAGGTCGGCCGTCATCCGAATCAAACCCTTAACGGGTTGCAACCTTACTGGTCAGGGCCTGGGCACCGACGCAAACACCCTGGCGCGCAGCCAGTTTACTGATTATTTTAAGAATTGCCGGCGACCTCGGGCCATCGCGAACGGGCGTAACGGGTCCATTCTGACGCCGCAGCTGTTAAGGCCTGCTCAGGGCTGACCTGGGCCAACATCGCCCGCTGCATCTGGGTGTAGATGATCTTCTGCAGACGCTTGATGCCCGGCAAGGCCGGCACCAACACCCTGGCCTGATCCAACGTGCTGGCCGACAACAAACGGGCCTGGCGAATCTGACGCTCCTCGGCTGTGCCAGGAACCTGCTGCTCCAATTCAGCACGCACCCGGGCCAAGGCCTCCAACGACGACGGCAACACTCGAGCCTCAGCCGCAAAGCGCGCCTGTTGATCAGCATTGGTCAGGAACAGCGCAAGATCCACAGCCTCTTGGGCGCGCTGGCTCTGACGCGGCACCGCCAACGTCATCAAAGCCACATTGGCTGTGCCATCTGCACCGGTCACCGGGGCGTGGGGCTCCGTCATCGCGGCCACCCCTGGCGCATTGGTCTGAATGCTGCGCAGGAATTCCGCCCCCGTGGCCGCCAGGGCCAGATCACCGCTTTGGAACAACTCGATCGACCGGTGTTGCCCCTGACTCACCACCTCCCGAGGCAACAGCCCCTCCCGGTAGAGATCACTCCAAAAACGAAAGGCCCGGCGCCCCGCAGGGCTGTCGAAGGCAGCCCTGCGTTGGGAATCCAGCAGGGTCACCCCCATCTGCACCAGGGTTTCCAGAAGCTCGGCCGAGTCGTCCGGAACGGTGGTGAGGAACAGGCCGTAACGGCCTGTGCGCTCACGGATGCGACGGGCGAAGGCCGGCACCTGATCCCAGCGGCTGGGCGGTGCTGCAATGCCGGCTCGATCCAACAGTGCGCGGTTCACCAGACTCAGCCGCACCGTGAGATACCAGGGCACCGCGATCTGTCCGGCATCAGTGTCACGACAGGACTGCCACACCGAGGGCAGATAGCGGCCAGCGGCATCAGCCGGCAGCAGCGTGGTCAAGTCGGCCAGTCCCCCCTTGCTGGCCAGATTGGCGGCGAAGGGCGGATTGAGGTTCACCACATCCGGGGCCGTGCGCGCAAACACCGCAGCCAGCAACTTGCGCTCCACGGACCCCCAGGGCAGATCCGTCCAGCGCACGGGCGCATCGGGATGGAGGCGGCTCCAGGCCCCCAAAACATCCGCGAAATACGGGTTGAACTTGGGAGCCAATTGCAGGGTCCACAACTCCAAGGCCCTGGTCTGTGAGGTCCTGGGGCCGCAGGCCACCAGCCCAAAGGCCGCTGCCCCCAGCAGCAGCTCCCGACGGGTCAGCCTCATGAGGGCACCCTCCTTCGCCTTCGCCAGAACAGCAACTGCAACGACACCAACACCGGCGCCAGCAAACCCGTCACCAGGGCCTGGCACCAGAGGGTCTGCAGCCCCCAGCTCTGGGTGAGGGGATCCAACACTCCACCGTGACTCCACCAGAGCTGAAGGATCAGCGACAAACCAAGACCCACGGACCCGAGCCAGGCCAACAAGCCCAGATTCAGGCTGCGTTGGATCGGTGCTGCACGCCGCCCCAGCTGTCCCCACCACCAGCCCAGCAACAGCAGCGCCGGCACCTGACTGACACCGCTCAGATTGAGACCATCCAACACCAGCCCCAAAGCCACACCCGATAACGCCCCCGACACCGGACCATCCACAAGAGCCCAGGGCAACAGCCAGAGCACAGCCCAGGCGGGACCAACCCCATCGATGGCCAACCAAGGCGGCGACGCCAAGGCCAGAAACGGCACCAGCAAAGCCGAGGCCACACAGATCGGTTGTCGGTGCAGACGCGTCATGTCAGCGGGTCTGCACTTGCACCCAGTCGATCGCCTCCGGTGCTGCGATCAACTGCACCACCGCTACGGGTGCAGGGACAGCCTGTTCATCCACCGACTGGATTACCCCCACCGGCACGTTGGGGGGCAACAGGGTGCTGGCCGGGGACGTGGCCAGCAGATCCCCCGGACGCACGTCGGGATCCTTGTCGATGAAGCGAAGCGACAGACGGCTGCTGCCGCGGCCCACCAGCAATCCATGGCGGCGGCTACGGGGCAGCCAGACGCCGATCTCATGGCCCGGGGCAGTGAGCAACTTCACCCGCGCCGTGGCGGGGGTAACACTGTCGATGCGGCCCACCAAACCTCCAGGGCCAAGAACAGCATCGCCCCGACCGATGCCCTGCAGCGAGCCCTTGCCCAGTTGCAATTGCTGCCACCACCCTCGCGACGAGCGGGAGATCACGGCAGCCGAAACGTTTCCTTGTGCTGATCCCTGTTGCTGTAACTCCAGCAAAGCGCGCAAGCGACGGTTGTCGTCTTCCAGCAACTGCAGG
>NZ_JBGKDP010000126.1:0-2066 GCF_042954245.1 Parasynechococcus sp. | reverse complement strand
CCTGGTGGTGGTGCTGCTCACCGTCGTCGTTGCAACATCCACCGTCAGCGGCATTCAAAAAGGGATCAAATGGCTATCGGAACTCAACGTCTGGCTCACCCTGGCCCTGGCGGCGGGCCTGCTGCTGCTAGGCCCGGGCCTTTGGCTGATTCAGCACTTCTTCAGTGGCTTTGGCACTTACCTGATCCATCTTCCGCAGATGGCCCTCACACCCAATGCCGTGCCGGCGAACTGGGCGAACGGCTGGACGGTGTTCTACTGGGGTTGGTTCCTTGGCTATGCGCCCTTGATGGGGCTGTTTACCGCTGGAGTCAGCCGCGGTAGGAGCATCCGTGAACTGTTTCTGGCAGTGGCCATCTTCTGCCCGATCGTGACCAACCTTTGGTTCACCCTGCTGGGGGGCACCGGATTGCATCTGGAGTTGGCCGGGGGCGGCATCAGTGAAGCCCTGGCCCAGAACGGAGCCGCCGCTGCGCTGCTGACAATCCTCAGCCAACTCCCCCTGGCCGGCTTACTGATTCCTATCGGTCTAGTACTGGTTGTTCTGTTTATGTGCACCAGCGCCGACTCGATGAGTTATGCCGCGGCCATGGTGGTGAGTGGCCGCAACGAGCCGCCTGCTCTGCTACGCCTTTTCTGGGCCTTGATGATCGGCAGCCTCACCTTGGTCCTACTGCGGATCGGCACGGGACTGGGGGATAGTACCTCCATCGATGCCCTGCAAGCCTTCATTGTGATCACCGCGGTTCCGGTCACTCCGCTGGTGCTGGCCACCCTCTGGAGCGCGCCAAGACTGGCCTGGAAAGAATGGCGATGCGGCAGAAGCACTCCGCACCGACCCCGATGTTAGACATCGAGGTCGGTGCGGAGTGCAGCAGCAACGGCAGGCGGCCTGAAGAAAATAGGAGGCTTCGGAGGACCGCTCAAGTGGTAAGCGCATCTTGATCCTGCAGGCCGAGAGGGGTCTGCGGTTGGGAGTCGAGGACCACTTGGCCTCCTCCCCACGCCATTGACAATCAGGTGTAGTCGTCCGACCTCAGCTTGCGGAGACGAATTAACCGTGAACAACAAGCAATCCCCTTGATGTGGGAGGGTGCGAGTATGAGTCAAACTACCAGAGGAATTCCGATCTGGGTCGGCAGAGAGTCAGGACAACGGAAGCGTTACTTGAGATCGTTGGAGAAAGATCTGGCGGCTGAGCTGGGACCTGATTGGCAGAATATGATCGAGCTGGCGAAGGACGGCTAACGCCTTCGTTTCGTCTTGCCTTCTACCGAAGCAAGGGTGTGACGCTGGTCTGATCAGCGCTGCCACGCGTTGGTGGCGTTTACTCTGTTGGTGAGCTGGCCGCAACCGGCGTGGCGGGTGTTGTTGTTTTGTGCTGGGTCGAAGGTTTGTCTCAGCTCGCCTTCCTGTAGGTGATGTGAACCCTCTTCGCCACGCAAGTGCGATTGCTACGTCAATGTATTTTAACGGTGTACGCCTTGGCCGCGGTGGAGTTGTACCCAGTTCCAGTCATGTGATCGAGCTGGTGGATGGCGCTCACCACGGCGCCAGGGTTCTTTTGCTGCATCGTCTACCCAGCCGCGGCCATCAGCGTTTGGATTGACAACGAAAGCAGCTCTTGCTGGTCGATGCTGGTCTCATCGATGTCGAGCTTGATCTGTTGACAGGCCCGCCAAAGAGGAAGGCCGTCTCTTCCAGCTGGGAGGGGCGGCCTCCTCATTTGATGAGGCACAGGTGAGTCGTTCCCTACGACGCCTTGCTGTTTTTGCAGGGGCGTTCACCTCGCTTCAACTTGAGCCAGATCGCTTTCTCAAGCGCCGTCAGCTTTGGAGACCTCTCATGCAATGCAGCTTCGGCACGTCTCCTGGCGGCAATGATGAAACGGTCTGTCTTGTCTACTCCGTCGAATCCCATGTCCTTAAAGAGGGCGACGGTCGAAAACTAGACATATGAAATAGGCGTGCATCGAATGCCAGTGAGCCCTCACTTCAAACGAGGACAAGAGCTAACCGGGACTCCACTCACCCAAACAAATCTTGGCCATCGCGAACGATTTCTTT
>NZ_JBGKDP010000125.1:0-2338 GCF_042954245.1 Parasynechococcus sp. | reverse complement strand
TCACTGTGAGTTGCCTGGGGAAAAGCACCTACGCACGTCTCGGCATCATTGTGAACACCACGCCGGCCGAAGCCGGGTGGGAAGGGCATCTCACCCTTGAATTCAGCAACAGCTCCGGGGCTGATTGCCGCATCTATGCCGACGAAGGAATCTGTCAGTTGCTCTTCTTTGAAGGTGATCCCTGCGATACCACCTACAGCGATCGGCAGGGTAAATACCAACATCAGCCGGAACGGGTGACCCTGGCCAAGGTGTGATCACGGGTTGATCCGGTCCACTCAGGGGGCCAGCCGAGCTTTGTGCAGACGGCTCTTCTCATACCAGGCAGCGAATTCTGGGGTCCATGCCTGAAGATGCGGCCACATCAGATCGCAGAGTTGGCGGATCTCCAGCTGAGCGTCGAGCTTGGCCCGAAGATCCATGAAGTGCAGAAATGCCCGCAGACTGAAGCTGACGACGAAGTGTTGTCGGTAGTCAAAGGGGAGAATTCCCCGGGCATGTTCTTCTGCAAAACCAGCGTTGAGTAGGTCTCGATAGCGTTCTGCGGCGCTCTTGCAGAGCTCAAGATCACGGCTGCGCAACTCATCGGTGTAGGCGTACTTCTTGCCCTGGCGATCGCTGTAGTCGCCGACCGGCCGCAGATAAAAAACCTCCTCGAGGTCCAGCTCGCCATTCGCGGCTCGACAGATGCGATCACCGGTGTAACGCATCGACTGCACATCAAAACTGACGCCCACGCGATGGGTGCGGGCTTGTTGCATCACCGAATGCGGAAACCAGCCCACGTTGAGCACGATCTGGGCATGTTCCATGGGCCCGTAATGACCACGTTCCCCTGACAGCAGCCGTTTGACGCAGATCTCACCCGCCCGTGTTTCATCCGGCCAGTTTTCGCGATCCCCAGCGACGAATCCTTCGCTGTAGTCCTGATGCATCGCCGCATAGACGCATCGCTGCGGATCGGGCGTGGCGGCAATCAGATCGACTCGGAAGCGATCCATGTCAGGTGGTCAGCGCAACACGCCGATCATGGCGCTTATCCGTGACTGCGTGGGCCGGCCATGACGTCGCGGGTGGTGTTGCTCTCGTTCACAGCGCTGATGTTGCCCACGCCGGCCAGTTGCGGCAACGCTTGTCCCGTGATCAGAGCATCCCCCAGGACCGTCAGTTCCTCCGGTCGTCTCACGCCGATCGAACGGCCTCGGGGTTGCCCGTCGGCCGCGAAGAAATTCAGCTGTGGAATGCCATTGACGTCGTAGTCATCCACCAGATCAGCCCAGCGGGGATTGTCGACATTGACCAGGACGATGTCGAGTTTGTTTTTGCTGGATTGTTCAAGAGCGAGCATGGCGGGCGCCATTTCGCGACAGGCCTGACACCAATCGGCGTAGAACTCAATGATCGTCGGGCGTCCATTGCTGAGGGCCTGGTCGGGCTCCAGAGAGCGTCGGGCCAGCTGCTCCATCGGGGATCCACTGTTGACGCCGCCACGCAAAACCAGGAGTGCCGTCGCCAAGGCCACTGCCATCAAAAGCAGCAGCACACGTTGCGTTGTCCCCAGCAGCGGTGGAGCGGGTTGTTCCGACATCGATCTCGACCGGGTGTCTGCACTTTGCCAGGGCTGTTCCGTCGTTGTGGCTAGCGTTTTTTGATGGCTCTGATCCGTGTGCTGACCTTGCCATTTCGAGCACCGCTGCTGCTGGTGCTCTTTGGCGTTGCCCTGGTCCTCGGCAATCACTGGAGCCTGCAACAGGCCCAGATCGGGATGACGCAGGGCCTGGGTCCTTTGCTCTTCTGGACTCTGGAGTTGGTTCAGGTGGGGCTGGTGGTCGTGATTTGCACCATGCCTGACCTGTTGATGCGTCAGGTGTCGTTGCTGATGGCCTCGAGCCGTGTGGTCACCTTGGTGGTCAGCCTGCTGGTGGTGGTGACCTGCGGATTGATCTTGATGCGGACGAATCTGCTGGTGAATGTTCTGATTCTGTCCAGTGCCCTGCTTTTGGCACGGTTGGACCTGGCCCGGATCGGTGTCGTCCCACCGCCGCTGGTCACCATCGTGGGTCTAGGGAGCTGGTTGCTGCTTGGGTTGTGGATCGGGCACCGTCTGCCCAGCCCCCTTCTGTTCGCAATGGGCTGATCCGTGCGGTGTGCGGTAGCCGTTCCAGTTCGCCAGCACCTTTTTGACGTAATAGCGGGTTTCAGGAAATGGAATCCGTTCGATCCAGAGCTCCGGATCCTGGGTGCTCTCTTCGCTGGCCCAACGGGATGCATTGCCTGGGCCGGCGTTGTAACTGGCGATGGCCAGCACGGGATTCTGCTGCCAAAACTCGAGCAATTG
>NZ_JBGKDP010000124.1:0-3371 GCF_042954245.1 Parasynechococcus sp. | reverse complement strand
CCTCGGGGATGGCACCGACGAATCCATCTTCTGGATTCTGCGTCACCTCACCGGCAACCAGCGTGGTTGCAGTGCCCAGGGCGACTGGAGCCAGCCCGCCTCGATGCGCTTCAGCAAAGGCTGATCCCGCCTGGGATCAGGGCACCAGGTTCACCAGTTTTCCGGGGACCACGATCACCCGCCGGGGGGCAGCTCCCTTCAACCATTTTTCGGCCACATCACTGGCCAGGGCCAGCTGTTCCAGCTCCTCCTTGTCGGCGGAGGCCGGAACCTGCAGCTTGCCCCGCACCTTGCCCTTCACCTGGATCACTACTTCAACGCTGTCTTGCACCAGAGCCGTTGGATCCAGAACCGGCCAGGTTTGACGGTGCACGCTGCCGCTTCCCCCAAGACGGCTCCAGAATTCCTCTGCTAGATGCGGCGCGAACGGAGCCAGCAGGCGAACCAGTCCTGAAAGAGCCTCCTGCAACACAGGAGCACTGAGGGCATCGATGCCCGTGGAGCTGATGGCATTGGAGAGCTTCATTAACTCGGAGATCGCCGTGTTCAGCTGAATCTCGTCACTGAGATCCTCGCTGACGGCTTCGATGGCCAGGTGCAGCGCCCGGCGTACGCCGCTGTCGGCATCGCTTAAATCGGTCGGCCGTTGCATCGGCTCGAGTGAGTCGATGCGGGCAGCACCCGCCTCAACAAGGCGCCAGAGCCGCTGCAGGAACCGGAACTGGCCTTCCACATCGGCGTCATCCCACTCCAAATCTTTCTCCGGCGGTGCCTTGAACAGGATGAACATGCGGGCCGTGTCTGCGCCGTAGCGGTCAATCACCGCCGCGGGGTCGACGCCGTTGTACTTCGACTTCGACATCTTCTCGAACAACACCTCGAGCTTGTCGCCGGTGTTGGGGTCCCTGGGGTCCTCAGGATCCGCCACGTCCGCTGGAGCGATGTACTTGCCGGTTGTCGCATTGCGGTAGGTGATGCCCTGCACCATGCCCTGGGTGAGGAGCCTTTCAAACGGTTCGTTGATGTCGATCAGGCCGCGATCCTTCAGCGCCTTGCTGAAGAAGCGCGCATAGAGCAGGTGCAGGATCGCGTGTTCGATGCCGCCCACGTATTGCTTCACAGGTAACCAGCGGTTCACCGCCTCCTTGCTGAAGGGTTTATCGGTGTTGTGGGGATCTGCGAACCGCAGGAAATACCAGGAGGAACACATGAAGGTGTCCATGGTGTCGGTTTCCCGTTTGGCCGGCTTGCCGCAGCAGGGGCACGCCACGTTGATCCAGTCGCTCTGCTGGCTCAAGGGCGAACCGCCCTTGCCCGAGAGATCAATACCCCGGGGCAGCTCCACCGGCAGGTCCTCGCGTGGCACAGGAACAGCACCGCAGTCATCGCAGTGGATGACGGGAATCGGGCAGCCCCAGTAGCGCTGACGCGAGATCAGCCAGTCGCGCAGGCGATAGGTGACCTTGCTGAGGGCCCAACCCTGCTCGGCGCCGTGGCCGGTGATAACGCTCTTGGCCTCGCTGGAGTCGGTGCCATCGAAGGCGCCGGAGTTGATCAGTGTTCCGGCATCCGTCCAGGCTTGACCTGCAGCGATGGCTTCAGCAGCTCCCTCGGCATCGATCACCTGCTGGATCAGCAGACCATTCGAGTGGGCAAAGGCGATGTCGCGCTGGTCGTGGGCCGGCACGCCCATCACGGCGCCGGTGCCGTACTCAGCCAGCACGTAGTCGGCGATCCACACCGGCAGCACCGCCCCCGTCAGGGGGTTGATCACTTGACTGCCGATGGGCACCCCCCGTTTGGGCCTGTCATCACTGGTGCGTTCGATCGTGCTGAGACGAGCTATCTCCTTTCGGAATGCCTCCACCGTGTCCTTCTGTTCAGTGCTGGTGAGGCTGTCGACCAGCTCGTTTTCCGGTGCTAGCACCACATAGCTCGCCCCAGCGAGGGTGTCGGGGCGGGTGGTGAACACGGTGATCGTCTGATCGTTTTTGCCTTCGATTGAGAAGACGATCTCCGCCCCTTCGGAGCGGCCGATCCAGTTGGCCTGCATAATTCGCACCCGTTCCGGCCAGCCCTTGAGGGCGTCCAGATCGTTGAGCAGCGGTTCGGCGTAGTCGGTGATGCGCAGGAACCACTGGTTCAGCTGGCGTTGTTCCACCAGGGCTCCGGAGCGCCAGGAGCGGCCGTCACCATCCACCTGCTCATTGGCCAGCACGGTCTGGTCGACGGGATCCCAGTTGACGGTGGCGTTCTTGCGATAGGCCAGCCCCCCTTCGAGCAGTTCAAGGAATAGCCACTGGGTCCAGCGGTAGTAGTCGCTGTGGCAGGTCGCCTGCTCGCGGCTCCAGTCGATCGACAAGCCAAGCCGGTCCAGCTGCGACCGCATCTGATCGATGTTGCGGTCGGTCCACTCGCCGGGGTCCACATAGCGTTCGATCGCCGCGTTTTCAGCGGGGAGTCCGAAGGCATCCCAGCCCATCGGATGCAGCACGGCATGACCCCGCATCCGTTGAAACCGGGCGATCACATCGGTGATCACGTAGTTGCGCACATGGCCCATATGCAGGCTTCCCGAGGGGTACGGGAACATCGACAGGGCAAAGAAGCCCGGCTTCCCACTGCCTTCTTCTGTGATGTCTACTCCATCCGCCTTCCAGCTCTCCTGCCAGCGCTGCTCCAGCGCTGTGGGGTCATAACGACCGGTCTGGGCACTGGCGTCGACGGCAGAATTGGCAGCGTTCACGGAACCAGCGCTCGGCAAGGTTGCGATCGTGCCACATGCCTGGTGTTCAGCCGAGGGAGCGGATCACGCTGATCTGACGACGGTTGATCAACACGGGCCGGCTGGTGCCCGCACGTTCGATGGCCAGAAATTCAGGGTCCTGCCAGATAAGACGCCCCTCGATGGGCTCCTGTCCCATCACCGCAATGCTGAGGGGAAGCTGTTCACGGATCCAGCTCCGCAGCAACCGAACCCCCGGAAGGCTTGGATTGAGTGGAGATGTTTCCATAGGATTCGGGGGCAATACCGGCCACGCATGCTGCAGTTCAGCAAATATCAGGGACTTGGTAACGACTTCCTGATATTTGAAGGCCGGCAGGGACAACTGCCCGATGCCATCAGCAATCCCGATCCCGCCTGGGTGCGGCGCATTTGTGATCGATGCTTCGGCGTGGGCGGCGATGGCCTGATCCTGGCGCTGCCCCCTCAGGCGGAGGGCGAACTGCGGATGCGGATTCTCAATGCCGATGGCAGTGAGGCCGAAATGTGTGGCAATGGCATTCGCTGCCTGGCCCGCTACCTGGCCGATACCGATGGTGAGGCTCCGGGCCGCCGCTGGGACATCGAAACCCTGGCGGGAATGATT
>NZ_JBGKDP010000123.1:0-2588 GCF_042954245.1 Parasynechococcus sp. | reverse complement strand
AACCGCTGGTTTCCAGGAGCGTTTGGCCAATGCGGGGAGTCTAGCGAACCAGCGTCCGATCCTCGACGAGATCCTGCCTGAGGCCTTCGCCGTTGTTCGTGAAGCCGGCAAGCGGGTACTGGGAATGCGTCATTTCGATGTCCAGCTGATTGGCGGCATGGTGCTGCATGAAGGTCAGATCGCCGAGATGAAAACTGGCGAAGGCAAAACCCTGGTCGCTACCCTCCCGAGCTATCTCAATGCCCTCACCGCAAGGGGCGTTCATGTAGTGACGGTGAATGATTACCTGGCTCGTCGCGATGCTGAATGGATGGGCCAAGTGCATCGCTTTCTTGGCTTGTCTGTCGGTTTGATTCAGCAGGACATGCATCCTGAGGAGCGTCGGCGTAACTACAACTGCGACATCACCTACGCCACCAACTCAGAGCTGGGCTTCGACTACCTGCGCGACAACATGGCCGCCGATATCTCTGAGGTGGTGCAGCGGGAGTTCCAGTACTGCGTGATTGACGAGGTGGATTCGATCCTGATCGACGAGGCCCGAACTCCACTGATCATTTCTGGTCAGGTGGAACGTCCTCAGGAGAAATATCAGCAGGCGGCCGAGGTGGCCAATGCCCTGGCTCGCGCCGCTGAGTTGGGCAAAGACGGCATCGATCCTGAAGGTGATTACGAGGTGGATGAAAAGCAGCGCAGCTGCACCCTCACCGATGAGGGCTTCGCCAAAGCCGAGCAGATGCTTGGGGTGGCGGATCTGTTCAACCCCCAGGACCCCTGGGCTCACTACATCACCAATGCCCTCAAGGCCAAGGAGCTGTTCGTCAAGGATGTGAACTACATCGTTCGCGATGGTGAGGCGGTGATCGTGGATGAGTTCACCGGACGGGTGATGCCGGGCCGTCGTTGGAGTGACGGTCAGCACCAAGCCATCGAGGCCAAGGAGGCCCTGCCGATCCAACCGGAAACGCAGACTCTTGCTTCGATCACTTACCAGAACTTTTTCCTGCTCTATCCACGCTTGGCCGGCATGACCGGCACTGCCAAAACAGAAGAGGTCGAATTCGAGAAGACCTACAAACTCGAAACCACAATCGTCCCCACCAACCGGGTCCGGGCTCGTCAGGACTGGGCCGATCAGGTGTACAAAACCGAGGCCGCCAAATGGCGCGCTGTGGCCAACGAAACAGCTGAGATCCACAAGAACGGCCGGCCGGTGCTCGTGGGCACCACCTCGGTGGAGAAAAGCGAACTGCTGAGTTCGCTGCTGGCGGAGCAGGAGATTCCCCACAACCTGCTCAACGCCAAGCCGGAGAACGTGGAGCGCGAATCGGAGATTGTGGCCCAGGCGGGTCGGGCTGGCGCCGTGACCATCGCCACCAACATGGCGGGCCGTGGCACCGACATCATTCTTGGCGGCAACAGCGACTACATGGCCCGCTTGAAGTTGCGGGAGGTGCTGCTGGGCCGTCTTGTGAAGCCGGAGGAGGATCACAAGCCGTCGGTGCTTTTGCAGCGCAGTGCTCCGGGCGGGTTCGCTGATGCTGCGGAGCCTTCGCTGCCCCGCAGCGGTGAGAGCCTCTATCCCTGTCCCCTCACCGACGACACTGATCAAGCCCTCGGGCAGCTGGCTCGTGATTTGGTCAAGGTCTGGGGCGACCGTGCCCTCACAGTAATTGAGCTGGAGGAACGCATCGCCACTGCCGCTGAAAAAGCTCCCACCGAGGATCCCCAGATTCAGGCGTTGCGCGAAGCGATCACCCGGGTGAAGGGGGAATACGACGCCGTAGTGAAGCAGGAGGAGAGCCGCGTTCGTGAAGCCGGCGGCCTACATGTGATCGGCACAGAACGGCATGAGTCCCGCCGTGTCGATAACCAACTGCGTGGCCGTGCCGGCCGCCAGGGCGACCCCGGATCCACCCGCTTTTTCCTCTCGTTGGGCGACAACTTGCTACGAATCTTCGGGGGTGATCGCGTTGCCGGTCTGATGAATGCCTTCCGCGTGGAGGAAGACATGCCGATTGAATCCGGCATGCTTACTCGTTCGCTGGAGGGAGCTCAGAAGAAGGTCGAAACTTATTACTACGACATCCGCAAGCAGGTGTTCGAGTACGACGAGGTGATGAACAACCAGCGGCGTGCGGTGTATTCCGAACGCCGTCGGGTGCTGGATGGCTGTGCTCTGAAGAAGCAAGTGATTGGCTACGGCGAACGCACCATGGGCGAGATCGTGGAGGCTTATGTGAATCCCGACCTGCCGCCGGAGGAATGGGATCTCGACCAGCTGGTAAGCAAGGTGAAAGAGTTCATCTATCTGCTGGAAGATCTCACCCCTGATCAGGTTCAGGGCCTCGGTATGGAGGAACTCAAGTCCTTCCTTCAGGAGCAACTGCGTAATGCCTACGACCTCAAAGAAGGCCAAATTGAGCAGCAGCGCCCGGGGCTGATGCGGGAGGCCGAGCGTTTCTTCATCCTTCAGCAGATTGATACGCTTTGGCGTGAGCATCTCCAGGCGATGGATGCTCTGCGTGAATCGGTGGGTCTACGCGGCTACGGCCAGAAAGATCCGCTGATCGAATACAAGAACGAGG
>NZ_JBGKDP010000122.1:0-10181 GCF_042954245.1 Parasynechococcus sp. | reverse complement strand
GCCCACCTCAGCCTGAACACCGTCCTCCCAGAAGGTTGGGCTGACATCCATGGCTCCGATAAGCACCCGGCGGTGGCTTGCATCCCAGGCGAAAGGCAGCTCATAACGCTCCAGCAGATCGGAGGCCAAGGCCCAGGAACGGCCCAAGGAATCCAACTGCACCGAGAGCGCACGGCCTCGGACCTGAAGTGTCGTGGTGCCCCGGAAGGCAAGCAGCTCCTGCTCAGGACGCTTATCCGAGTCCCGCAACAGCGCCTGAATGCGGTGCCGCAGCTGCTCCCCTCCATCGGTGGCACCGTTCTTGGATAACTGCAGCAGATCCCAGCGCTTACCCGTCCTGCCCCAGATCACCGGTCCGTAGTTGTCATGCATCCAACAACCATCGCGGTTGGAGGCTGCCTCGGCATGGATCATCATCACCTGCTCCACCGTGATCTGATCCGCGCCCCAGCCCCAGCTGTGGGCAACGGCAGCGGCCTCGGCGCAGAGGCTGTTGAGCTGCGGGCCCGTTGGGGGCTGTGTCCAGGGATCGGGCAAACCGCCCATGCAGGCACAGGACAGCGCGACGCTGTTGAGGTTGCGGCCGTTGGTGTGAGCCGGCAGATCCACGTTGTAATCATGCAACCGGTGCACACGGCCATCACCGCTGATGATCGAGTGATAATGCCCAGGGCGGATCCAGTCGTAGGGCGTTGCCGTCCAGTGCAGGTAGAGCGTTGGGGTCATCGCCCCAGGATGGCGATATTCCAGAGGTCGAACACCGGCACAGAGGCTCAATAAGGAGCGCGGAGGCGGCCCCATAGATTTGTTGGGTTGTTCAACCGAGCGCGCCGGTGATTGAGCGTTACACCCTTCCTGAGATGGGAGCCGTCTGGAGTGAGCAGGCGAAATTCCAGAGCTGGCTTGATGTGGAAATCGCTGCCACCGAAGCCAACTGCCGGCTCGGCTGCGTGCCCCAAGAGGCCCTCGACACCATCAAGGCGAAGGCCAGCTTCGAGGTGGAGCGCATCCTCGAAATCGAAGCCGAGGTGCGCCACGACGTGATCGCCTTCCTCACCAACGTGAATGAGTACGTTGGTGATGCCGGGCGCCACATCCATGTGGGCATGACCAGCAGCGACGTGCTGGACACGGGCGTGGCCCTACAGCTGAAACGATCCGTGGCCCTGCTGCGCACCGAACTCGATGCCCTGGCAGACGCTCTACGCGAACTGGCCCGGGCCCATAAGGGCACCGAAATGATCGGCCGCTCCCATGCCATCCACGGCGAACCGATCACCTTCGGGTTCAAGGTGGCCGGCTGGCTGGCGGAAACCGAGCGCAATCGCATCCGGCTGGAACGGCTTGAGCAGGATGTGGCCGTGGGCCAGGTGAGCGGCGCCATGGGCACCTATGCCAACACCGATCCCCAGGTGGAAGCGATCGCCTGCGAGATCCTCGGGCTCACCCCCGACACCGCCAGCACCCAGGTGATCTCCCGCGATCGCCATGCCGACTACGTGCAGACCCTTGCCCTGGTGGGGGCCTCCCTGGAGCGCTTCTCCACCGAGATCCGGAACCTCCAACGTACTGACGTGCTGGAAGTGGAGGAGAACTTCGCCAAGGGTCAGAAGGGCAGCTCCGCCATGCCCCACAAACGCAACCCAATCCGCAGCGAGCGGATCAGCGGGCTGGCCCGGGTGCTGCGCAGCTACACCATTGCTGCCCTTGAGAACGTGGCCCTCTGGCATGAGCGCGACATCAGCCACAGCTCCACTGAGCGAATGATGCTTCCCGATTGCTCGGTGACCCTGCACTTCATGCTGCGGGAGATGACCAGCGTGGTGAAGGGCCTCGGGATCTACCCCGAGAACATGCGCCGCAACATGAATGTGTATGGCGGTGTGGTGTTCAGCCAGCGGGTGCTGCTTGCTCTTGTGGGCACCGGCATGAGCCGAGAGGAGGCTTACCGGGTCGTCCAACGCAATGCCCACACCGCCTGGAATACAGCCGGCGGCGACTTCCACGCCAACCTCGAAGCGGATGGTGATGTCACCAGCCGCCTCTCCTCCGCGGAGCTGGCGAACTGCTTCAGCACCGCATTGCATCAGGAGAACCTGGGCGTGATCTGGGATCGACTGGGCATCTGATCCAAGCATTGCCCCAGCGTCTGCTGGGGCAATTCAGGGGAGCTGGTGATTTCCAGGATGCGACCACAGGCCTGAGGCTGCTCCAGGGCATCCAGGCACACCTGTGCCACAAGGCGGCGAGGAATGCTGTTGATCGGCGTTGGTCACCAGCACGCCCTCCGTGGCGCTGCGGCTGTCGTCTTTACTCAGCCGGATCACGATCCAATCCAGACAGCGTTGCTCCATGCGCTGTAGGCCTGCACCCCCCCACGCATCCACCTGCAAGGGACCCGCCAGATTGATCGAAGGGCGAGCACCCGTGGCGATCACCAAGGCCGTGCAGCCCTACAGCGCATGGAGCAACGCTTCCGCGGTATCCAGTTTCAGGCGATACACCTCCAGGCGCCTATCTCGCTGGGCCTGGGCAGGGGGCAATACGGACGCGGGTACGAACAATGGCTCGAACCGATTAACCACGCTTGAGCGCCTCCACTACCACGCACCATCCGGTTTTGCCGGAGGCACCTGACACCGCTGGTTGCGTCATCCCATCAGACCTGATCTGCGCACCAGTCAACAGGCAAGAGGCAAGACCAGACGGGGCAGAATCGGCATAACGTCTCCAGCCGCATGAGCACGGACCAACTCCGACAATTTTTTGCTCACATCTCCAGAGATCCTTCCCTCAGGGACCAGGTGCTGCAGGCCGTGAGTGCCGATGCTGCGGCCCTGATTGCCCAAGAACTGGGTTATGAAGTCTCCGGCGATGAACTGCTGCGGTTCTCCGGCAAGAGCTCCTCTGGCGTCAGCGTCACCAAGATTCAGCACCCTGGCGAATACCACTAGGGCACTGGAGCATGGCGTCCGGATCTGTCGAGATCCCTTAAACATATAAGGACTCGCAAACAAGGCTGGAATTTGCCCTCCAGCTGAGCCAGAACCGAAGGGCTTGTATTCCTTCTGATGGTACGCCTACTTCAGCTTTTGCAAGGGTCCAGCAACAACGCCGATCTTGCGGCATGGACAGCCGTGATCTTTGCCTCGATCACCGCACTGGTGATGTGGGGACTCTTCAATGCCTACCCGAACTTGCTCTAGAAACCAATAACTAACGGTACGGATCCTGCTCGTAAACATTCAGACGCAAGGTGGGTCCGAGATAACGAACGGGGTCTTCACAGTCCGCCAGGAGTTCTGTTGACCATTGATAAATACTGGACTGAGGATTAAAGCCATGGAAGACAACATTCACGGTTTGCCCCGGCTCAATCGCTAGATTGAATTGGATGTTCAAATCCTCTTCAGAGCCCGAGGCAAGAGCCGTGGCCAATCCGCTTGTTCCTTTCCCGCGAAGGGAATAATCATCGAGATAGACAAGAGGTTCCATACGGCCCCAGTCCCACTGATCAAGATTGGGCAACTGCCGTAAAACAACCACGCCTAAAGCATTGCCAGCTTCTGCAGGAACCACAACGGTGATCGTGGTGCGATTGCGCAAGCCTTCGGTTGATTCAGAATTGTGAATCATCACCCGATTGTTCCGACGAATCAATCAACCCTAGCGATGTCAAACAGAACAACATCTCAAGCTGAAGCGTCATCCCTCGATGAAGATCAGCAGTGTTGAGCCAACAAGGATTCGACCATGCCGGCCTGGCTCTGCAGCGCATAGGCCTCAACTTCTCGCTGGCGCTGCAGCGGCCCGAGCGACTGGGTCACCGTCAGCATGTGGTCCGCTGTTGAACGGTCGAGATGGTGAGCCAAAAACCGATCCACCTGCGCGGGACTGAAGCCACACTGCGCCTACAGCATCAAGCTGATCGTGGAAGACGACGGCGTCTCCAAACCATCCAAACAGTCCTGAACCATATGGATGGCCTCATGCGTCAGAACATCCAGCTGAAGTCCTGGCTGATCGCGCAGCCCCTACGACAAACAGAGACGGTTCACGCCCATGTTGTAGGCGGCGCGCTCGGCCCCCGGGCCGCAACGCTCGAGCCGATCAATCAACCGATCCGAGCGCGCTGAAAGTGAAATCGCTCGAGCTGGGGCCGCTCAGGCAGCCAGCAAGGCAAAAGCAAACAGCAGACGGATAAGCAAAGGCGAGATGCATCAGACGCATCCTGCGCCTACGCTCGCGCGCGGTTCAGCTATCAGCCCTTCAGTTGCTTCAAAGTTGCTGTGTTGTTCAAGCTGCGCCTGAGCGCATCGGAATGGCATTTTGCTGCGGCGTCATTCTGGTTATCCGAATTGGTGATCTGCCAATAGGATCAGGAACGCTGGGTTTGCAATGTAGTGGGAAAAGGTTTTGTTCCCTGCCTGATCATGTTCGCACTAATGGATCTTCTGGTGATCCCACAGATCAGGCGATTAAGAAACCGCTGAAATTCCAAATCTTGGTCTGAACAAAGTTCCAATCACCTCTATCAACCGCGACTTACAGGCCCAAGCCAAGCAGTGATCAAAACTTCAGACTGTGCGCTTGACGGAGCTGGTCATTGTTGACCAGCATGTGCCCAGATCAGGATTGGTTGCACCGGGCTGGTATTCAGCATTCTTCAGGGGCTCAGTTGACTTACCCCGCACCCACAGCAGCTGACCTGTGGAAGCATCACGCTTGCAACTCACCCACGCGTCAGAACGAGCAGCCGAGATATAAGCCAACAACAATCAACCAAGCAGAGCGGCGTGAGGACAACATCTGGTTTCAAAAATCCTTGTTAGTAAGCCATCAACTCACGCCAGAACAGTGCGGTGAGCGCGGTGGCTGCCAGCGCCAAAGCGAACCACGTTGCATCAGCTGCTGCTGCCCCAATAAACCGAGTGGTCAGCTAGAAGCCAACTTCGACTGATGTTCTGTCGCTCAGCCGATGTCGCCATCAGGATGTGTACTAATTCTCGGGGGCTCCGGGCGGGACGCGGACCCATGTCAGTGACAAACTGACGGCATGGTTCAAAAACCCTGGTTCCAAGCCAATATTCACGCCCCCGGCACAGGCTTCGCGTTGCTGATCATTGCCTTTTGCTTGTTACTTCAGACCATCCCTTCAGCGATCTGCGTGTTGACCCCCAGGACTGGATGGGATGCACCGTTGTCTCCGGAGAGGGTCAGGTACTGCAAGGGCGGCTAACGATGCCTCCAAGCGCCTCGTCACATCGAGGCGCTTGGAGGCATCGTTAGCGCTGAAATGTTTGAGAGGGGCCTTCCAGCCCCCATAAGTCATTTAAGTGATAGGCATGACTCACGCAATTACGGAATGAGTATTTATGGGGCCTCCAGCGAAGGACGCAGTCAACGCCTAATTCCCTAGGCAACCCTTGACGACGGACGGCGACCGTTCAAAACTTATTTGTCTGGATGTTGTCTGGAATTGCCCCGGAGGAACCTCACCGATATGCCGCCGTGGGAACAGCGGCTGGTGACCGTCACAGCGAAGTGGCAGGGCTTCAGCGTGGTGAACGACCGCGGTGTCATGGTGCTGCTGTTCCGCTCGAAGGGGCAGCCATCACAGCGGGTGAGCATGACCGGCTTCGACCCAGAGATCCGCTTCAGGGAGGAAGACGAGAAGCGAGCGATCACCTACATCCGCCAGACGTACAAACTCTGGGCTGAGGCCGATGGGGATCGGACGCTGAAGGATTGCCTGAAAGAGGTGAAGTCCACCAGCGACGTTCAGCCGCAAGCAGAGGAGGTGGTCACCTGGGCCACCATCGCCGCGGCCATGAAGGAAGCGAAGCTCGAGTTCGGCAAGAAGATCCAGCCGCAGACCTGGAAAACGAACTGGGCGCCGATCCTGGATGAAGCGGTGCGGATCCTCGGTAGGAAGAACGCTCCCAGCGATGGCTACGAGCTGCTCAAGGCCGTGCTGAAGAACTGGGCTGATGCACCAACGGTTCAGGTGGAATGTGGCCGCTATCTGGCCCGGTGGATGGAGTTCGCGGTCCGCCGCTACAAGGTCCCCCGCACCTGGCTCATCACCCAGGCCGACCGTGACGAGCTGATCCCGAAGAAACCGAAGAAGCGGAAGAAGGCCGTCCTGGAGGACGACGAGATCCTGGACTTCATCGAGCTGATTCAGCAGGAGAACCCGGCCTGGGCAAACCTGTTCCGGTTGCTGGCGCAATACGGATTGCGTCCAATCGAGGTCGAGCATTTGAGCGTGGTGCCAGACCCCACCAGCAAGACGGGAGAAAAGATCTTCTATTGCTCCTACGAGAAAGTCGACGGCCAGAAGGACACCGAGCTGCGGTATCTCCGCCCGATGCACTTCCGGCGATCAGAGGACGACAAGCCGGTGCAGTGGCCGCTGGTGGAAGCGTGGGAAGCGGGGGCGTTGAAGCTGCCAGACCTGCAGGCATTTAACGGTCACGCCTGCAATCGCTACCTCCACAGGAAGCGCAACGGAAAGCCCGCCGGGCCGGTTCAACAGCGATGGAAGGAGCTGATCGACAAATACGCCGCGCTCCCGACGAAGGACTGGGTGAGGCTTTATTCGCTGCGAGATGGCTTCGGCGTTCGCTCCTATCGGGAGGGGCTGGACAAGACCGTGATCGCAGCCGCGATGGGCCATTCGCTCGCGATTCATCAGCGTTCGTATCGGCAGCTAACGGAGCGGATTCAGGCTCGGGCCTTCGAGTCAAACGCGGAGACGATGCCGTGGCCGAGACACCCCCCATGGTGTCTCGGCAACGAAAGTCGCTGAAAAACCCGATCAGTGGCGTTAGGTTGCCCTCGTGATGTCGGAACCGCAGCAGCGCGTCTGCCTCCGGGGGATCAAACCGAACACGTCATCCCTGCTGGATGCAAAGTCCTAATCGCCCGATTCCGATCCGTTCCGGTCGTCTGACCGAATGGCCCGAGGGTCATGAACGTCAGCACCTGGAACGCCAGGTTCGGCACTTCACTAAGTGCCGTGTCCGTTTGGACTCGGACTTCTGCGTTGCCACCTTCGACCAAGGCAACCCAGATCAGAGACACCGGGACAAAAAGGCCAACTTCATGGCCAAGCTCCAGGCCGAGCTTCTGCACCACGAGAACTGGGATGGCACCCCCCGCACCTGAGGGTGCGAGCCATCGCAATGTCGATTGCGTCAATAACAGCAGCGCCACCAGACGCAGCAACAACAGCCGAAGTCGCCAGGGCGGCTGGGCTTAGCGACGAGTCAATTCTTCGGATGCGACGGGACCCCAATGGTCCTTTCCAACAGCACCGGGATTGGCAGTTCATCGGACTTGGCATTCGCAAGATCCGGTGGAACAAGGAGCAGGCGATCCAAAGCCTGTGGAACCACAAGCGGCAGCCTTCGGCGGAGGTGGAAACCTTCAGCCATGACGGCTCACCGCGTCGCTGAATCGGAGGGCACCACCGATGACTGCGACACAACAGCGCCCCGACTGGTGGCGCGATGAGTTCCGTTCGCTTGACGGGCTCCCCCTGCTCCCATGCGGTGCAGGTGACTCAAAGAAGGCACCCTTCCCGGACAACTGGCCAAACCTGAGCTTTAACCTCGACGAGGTGATGACGTACAGCGGCGTCCGTTGCATCGGAATGCGGTGCGGGTCAGATGCCGGCGGGATCTTGGTCGTCGACTACGACGGACTTTCCGCAATCCAACTTGCGGCTAACAAGTTCCCTTCGGATCTCAACGAGCCGGACTCCTGGATCATTGGCCGGGAGAACAATCCCAACCGGTACAAGGAGGTGTTTTACGTCCCCCAAGACCGCTGGGATCGGTGCGTCGGTAAGACCGCCTGGAAGACCGATGAAACCAAGAAGGAGCAGCTGGAGTTCTTCTTCAGCAGCGGCCATGTGATCGTTGCCGGCCAGCACGTCAGCTCCGGCGGCGAATGCTGCTGGCTCAACGGCAGCCCTGACGAGATCCGACCCATCCCGGATTCGGTTTGGGAGATGTACCAGGCGTCCATTGCCCGCGGCCGGCCGGCGCCCGGCAATTTCGTGGCGCGGCGCTCTCGGGAGGAAACCAACGGCTGGCGGGACAACGTGCCTTGCGAGATCTGCGGCCGGACTGACAACGACTGCCGGATCAGCAATGACGGCGACGCGATCCTCTGCCACAAGGGCAATTGCTGGAGCCCACCGGTGCTCGCGCCGTTGGCGAAACCATCGAACGTCTCAGCGGGGTCTGGGCATACGTCGGCGACCGTGCAAATCAGCACGGGCCAGGAATGGGTGCACTGTTCCGCCGGGAGGACCCGCAACATCAGTTGCGTAAAAAGCGCACCGCCCAGGCGGGCGAGGCTTTGGCCCTGATGAAGAAGGAGCTGGGCGATCAACCCATGCTCAACGTCCGCTCCCGCGGCATCCACTGCCATGGCCGCGAGTTCAGCGACGACGAGGTGGAGAACCTCTACCTGCACTTGAGCCGTGGCTAGCACAACTGGCCGAAGCGCCTAACGGCGGATACCTTCACCACCCTCGCGGCGGACGCCCCGTTCGATCCGGTGCAGGTCTATCTCGGGAATCTGAGCAGTGGGAACGACTGGACCAATGGCTGTTCAACATCGACGACCCAATCACCGCTCGCTTCATGCAGCGGTTTCTGGTGTCGTGCGTTCAACGGGTTTTCGAGCCCAGCTGCCAACAACGGCAGATGCCGGTTCTGCTAGGTCCTCAGGGGATCGGCAAGACCGTCCTTGGACGCGCTGTCTTAAGCGACGAGTGGTACGGCGACGGGATCAGCAGCGCGATGGATGTCGATGACATCACGCTGTTGGCACTCTGCTGGGGGTGCGGGTTCGCCGAGTTCGACGGCTTCACCCGCAAGGCCAGCGCGGAGAAGCTCAAGGCGTTCATCAGCCGGACCACCGACTTATGCCGGCGGAAATACGGCAAGGGCACGGAACCCATCCCACGGCGCTCAATGATCTGGGGGACGGCCAACCGTTCGCCACTGGTGGATCGAACCGGCAGCACCCGGTTCTGTCTGATCCCCCTGCCTGGCGAAAAGCTGCCTTTCGCCAGGGTGGCCCTTGGACGGGATGAGCTTGGGGCACGGGCCCTGGCGGAGTACCACAACGGTTTTCAGAGCTTCAGCACCGATGCCGAGCTGGACGAAATCGTTGGACGTAACTCTGGTTACGATCTCCCAGATCCATGGGCTGAGCTGATCGGCGGCTTCCCAGGCCGGCGGGTGGGCACGCCCTACGTCGAGCTTTAGGAAATCTATCGCTTCCTGGAGATCGGAGCTGAGCGGCAGAACGGCCACAACGACAAACGAATCACCGAGCTGGCTAAAGAAGTCGGTTGGGTACAGGGCAGCACCAACACCTCCCGAAGAAGCCGACGTTCGGTTCCTAGGGGCGGACGGGGTGTCCCGACCTTTGTGACGAACTCTTCCCTCTATCCCTCTTCTCTTCTTTCTAACTGTTTGAAGAAAGAGGGGTGAACAGGAGGGACAACACATCCACTTGCTTTCCATCACATGACCACTTCACTTCAAAGCACCGTCTGGAACCGCCACTGCCAACACGAGAACCGCAGGGCCGACTTCCTCATGCACCACGACTGTGCCGGGGAAGATCTAAGAGCCGTGAAGGAAGCCCTCACCCAGAAGATTGAGGAGGACGAAACCGTCCCCGCAGGTGCTGAATACGCCGGCTACGGATGCTGCTGTTGTCGTGGGTTCACGATCCAAGCGATCGAGCAGGAGAACCAATAGGACGGACGACGCTTCCAATTCGTCGCCGTTGCCAGAGCCCAAAACCTGCAACTCCCCCAGCTGGCGCAGGCGGGTATCTGGATTGATGGCGTACGCCACGGAATGGAGCACACCGGGGACAATCCCGTCATGGTGCGCCGGCCGTACCAGAAGGAAGCCACCCCGGTTGATGACGCAACTGATTTGACAGTCGCAACCTGATTACGACGCTTCACCAGCCCCTTGCGCCCCAGTGGATCTGGGGGCCTTCTTTCGCAATTTCTATTACGTCCAATCAGAAGCTGCGGAGGCTGCTGCGCTAATCAGCCCTTGGAGAGCTTTCGGTGGACCTTGTCTGCCTTCCTCAAAATTTTCTGCGCCTCTTCTCGTGTCAAGCACTCTTGAGCCCGGCAA
>NZ_JBGKDP010000121.1:0-5851 GCF_042954245.1 Parasynechococcus sp. | reverse complement strand
GGAGCTTCCGCAGCGGACGAGGCATGCAGCCAGCCGTTGCTGTCGTGCAGCAGCGCCCGATCCCCGGTCACCAGAGCCAGCGGACCGAGATTCGTCGCCAGACCCATGGCGAGGGACAAGGTGCCGTCAATGCCCGAGGCCCCGCGGAAGCTGAAGCAACGGTGACGGCCGCAGGCGGGCCCGCCCCAGGTCAACCAATCGCGCACCGGTGAACTGGCGGCCAGCATCACCGGCAACCGCTCCGGCAGGAGCTGGGGAAGCCAGTAAGCCAGAGCGGGCTCATTGACGGCACCACACAAGGGCAGCTGGGCCTCGATCCACGGCGCGAGGTCATTGGAGCCGGCCAATGGCTTGCTCAGCTGATCCAGAACAGGCTGTTGGGCGATCCAGGCAGCCATACCTCCCGACCATTGGCGGGCCATCTGCAGCAGATCCAATGGCCTAGAATCGCCTTCGGTGATCAACAGTTGGGGCCCCTGATGGTGCTGAAGCCAGGCCTCCAGCCGGTGGCTGGCGGGCATCGGTCCCAGCCGCAACACCTGAGCATCTTCAGGCAGGTTCAGCCAGTCCAGTTGCAGCTCCCAGTGCTCGATGCGGTTGGGGCAATCGGCGGCAAGGGCGGCGAGGGGATCGGCCAGTAGAGGCCAACCGCTGAGGTTCAGCCAGCGATGCAGCGCCTGTTGATAGGCATCCACGGAAGGCGTGAGTCCACGCCAAGGACCCGCAATCACAACCCCCGGGCGCTCTGGATCGAGGCGAGGCGCAGGCCCGATCTCGGGCGAAGTCTCCGGGCAAGCCGTTGTCGAACGTACACCCGAAATCAGCTGTTGCTGCTGTTCGAGAGTGGTGTGCAGCGGCTCCTCGAAGGGCAGGTTGAGCTGCACTGGTCCCGGCGGACCACTGGCTGCATCTTGGGCTTGCTGCCAGGCCTGAACTGCCAGGGAGTTGAGAGCTTCATTGGCCTGCGTGTGGACGCCGTCTGCCGCTCCACTGCCAAACCAGCGGCAGGCCGAGAGCAGAAAGGCTTCCTGATTAACGGTCTGGTTGGCGCCGCAGTTTTTGAGCCTGGAGGGGCGATCGGCCGTGAGCAGCAGCAAGGGCTGACAGGAGCGGTCCGCCTCCACCGCAGCGGGAAGCAGGTTGGCCACCGCGGTGCCAGAGGTGGTGACCACTGCAACGGCACGTCCATGGGCGGTCGCCATGCCGAGGGCCAGAAACGCGGCGGACCGCTCATCGATGGCCGTGACCAACTGCAACTTCGCCTGAGACGCCAGCACGCCCGCCGCTGTTGCTAGGGGACCGGAACGGCTGCCAGGGCAGAGCACAAGCTGCTTTAGCCCCTGGAGGCACAGCACCTCTAGCAAGGTGAGGGCGGCCTGTAAATTGGCGCGAGCAATAGACAGTGCAGCAGGCCAGGCTGGTGTGATCTTCGGTCAACGATGACCCAACCCACGACACCCGCTGCAGGAGAAGACAGCAAGGGCTTCTGGCGCAATCTGATTCTCTGGGCCCTGCTGGCGCTGCTGCTGCGGTGGTTGGTGGTGGAGCCGCGCTGGATTCCCTCCGGCTCAATGCTGCCCACCCTGCAACTGCAGGACCGCATCCTGGTGGAGAAGGTGAGACCCCGGCTGGCCCGCAGCCGCCATAGCCATCTGCACCAGGGCGATGTTGTGGTGTTCGCTCCGCCCGAGCAGCTCGTTGCCGCTGGCTACGACGCATCCGCTGCGCTGATCAAACGGGTGGTGGGACTGCCTGGCGATCAGCTGGACGTGCACGACGGCAGGCTGTTCCGCAACGGCGAACCGGCTGCAGAACCCTGGTTGGCGGAACCGATCAACTACGCCATGGCCCCGATCACCGTGCCGGTGGATCAGCTGTGGGTGATGGGGGACAACCGCAATGCCAGCCTCGATTCCCACCTCTGGGGATCACTGCCGGAAACCAATGTGCTGGGCACGGCGGTCTGGCGGTATTGGCCTCCGCAGAGGTTCGGTCCGTTACGGATCACCGACAACAGCGATGGCGGTTGATTCCAAGGGCCTGCGTTAGGGTCAAGTCCGTGATGAACATCACAGGCGAATGTTTAACCCCGAGTTTCTGACAACTGACAGCAGTGATGGTCAAGCGGGGAACAGCCTGATCCAATACTTGCAGGAGCAATCACCAGACACTCTTCAGCGGGTCGCTAAATCAGCAAGCAACGATATTCAGGACATCATTCGCCACAACGTTCAGGGGTTACTGGGAATGCTTCCCGGGGAACACTTTGAGGTGAAGGTGACAGCCAACCGCGACAACCTCGCCAATATGTTGGCCTCGGCCATGATGACCGGCTATTTCCTGCGCCAGATGGAACAGCGAAAGGAGCTCGAGGAAACCCTATTCGCTGACGAGCAGATGGCGATCGATCCAGAAGACGAACTTAAGCTTTGATCACAGGCTGATCAGGCAAGACGCCGAGATCCAACAAACGCTGATCAATGGATCCAAGGAATTCCCAGTTGTTTGAACTGGGAGCCCAATCTCGTTGTTGCAATGACGCGAGCAGTTGTTGAACGGTTTCGGGCGTGAATGTGACCGGCGCGCTGTAGTGGGCCGGCACCAGCCAGCGCAGCTCAGCCAGCCCGCTCAACTCGTGCAACCAAGACAACAGTGCTTCCTGGGCTCTGGGCAACACCAACCGCTCGAGCACCGGGGCCACCTGCAGCCTGGGCGCTGCGCTGCCCATCAAGCCATCGGCAGCCGCTTGCCAACCGGCCTTCCAACGGAAGGGGTAGAGACCGAAGTGGGCCTTGAGGGAGCGGAGTCCCGGCTTGAACGCATCCCGCAGCAACTCCGGCAGCTCTGGCACCTCCAGCGGTTCCGGCCTGAGATAGGAGGCAAACAGCACAAGCCGAGCCCAGCCGCGGCGGCGGGCTTCTGCTGAATCGGTGAGGGGCTCATCTCCGCGTTCACGGGCATGGAACAACAGCGGCGTTGGGTCGAGGTCGAACAAGACCGGGGGATCAGCACTGATGCCCACAAGGGCGTCGGTCACAAACAGAGCGCCTGACGGGCGATGGAAACAGGAGACTTCCTGGAAGCGGCCCACGCCAAGGTCGAGAGGTCCAAGGGAGAACCACTCACAAACATCGCCATGGGGAAGGCCATCGTCGAACAACACCTTGGTGCGGCCTGCCGGAACACCCAGCCAGGCCAGAGGCAACTGCACCGGGAAGCTCCACTGACCCGGACACACCCAGATTTCCGCATCCGGGAAGGCGCGTGCCAGGGGACCGAGGGGAAGCTTGTGCTCCAAACCAGAGGCGGTGGGCAGCACGATGGTGCGCACCGGACCGTGCTGTTGTTCCAGCCCGGCAATGGCTTGGCGAACCTCACCGGTGGGAGGCAGAGGGTTCACCAACATCAGGCCATCGGGCATCTTGGCTACGGTGAGCCGCACCGGCACGGCCACGTAATACACCCCCTGCAACTGCTCAAGGCTCCAGAGCTGGCCAGGGATCAGCTCACTGAATAGCGTGCGGCGGCGGCCATAAGGATAAAGCGGCAGCAGCGGCCAGAAACCCCAGTGCTGATCAGCAGGATTAACACCAGCTCCAGCCACCATGCTCCCCATCAATGCACTGATTCTGCACAAACAAGATCACCGCCGGGAATCACTCTCGGCGAGGATTCATGGATCCGAGACGCCTGGCAGCTCAACTGGGAGATTTGGAAATCACAGCGAACTGACCGGCGTTACGCGCAATCTCCGCCTCGATTTCCTCCGGTGTTGCATACGGAAGGCCAAAGAAAGCAGGCCGAGAAAAAGGCAGCGTTAATCCGGTGCTGAAGGACGGACGTTGGTGGAGCATCTCGATCCAGGCGAGCAGATGGCTCATCGCGGAGATGTCGACATTGGCCCAATAGGCACTAGCGCAGTAAGGAAAACAGGCGACATTCACGAGTGTGCAGCGCTGGCCGAGCACAAAAGGGCCGGTCGATGACGCGAGCAGCTCATCGAACATATGCAAACAACGTTCAGCTTCGGCAATGAAGCGACCAATGGCGAAGGGATCGTTTTGGCCGCGCACCTTGGCGATTCGCTGAAAGTACATGGCTTGCCCCATCGAAGGTCCGAGGGCGCTGACCTGCCAATGGAGCCGTTGCTTTGTCTGCAGGTGCAGCTGCAGGTCCTCATCGGCAGGGGGCAGCAAAGAGCTCGCGAAGCGAGCTGCGCTGTACTCCAAGATGGCTCCCGACTCGGCGAGTGTGCTCCGCGCGCACGATCAATCAGTGCCGGAATCCGACCATTTGGGTTGATGGAAAGAAAACGTTCACTGCGCTGTTCACTCTTATCGAAGTCCACCAGTGCCCAGTCATAGGACACACCCATTTCTTCAAAAAGGATGGGGAGCTTCCAGCCGTTTTGGGTGGCATAGATCAGACAGCAAAGGGAGCACCACATGGCCACCGCCGAACACCAAGGCTCCCGTGTGCAGGAATCCGCTGAGCTGCTGCACCAGGAGTGGCCTGGCCTCACAGAGCAAAGCCACGACCAGCAGCACTGCACAGGCCAGCAAACCCACCGCCACCGAGCGCTGCAGCGGAACCACGAGACGTTCCGGTGCCGATGGCTCCAATTCTGGCGACGTCATCGCGCACCAACCCACCAATCCACCAAGCACCAGGGCCAACAGCTGAGCCCAGACGCGAGGCACCAACAGCACCAGCACAACTGCCGCCACCATCAACACGGCGGAGGGCAAGGTGAACCCTGCCCAGGCGGCCAGACCGCCGATGCCCACCTGGGACTCGAGGGTCCAGGCAACAGCTGGCACAGGCCAACGAGATCGGCGTTGGCCTCCGCGGTGATCCAACGCTCCCGCTGCACAAAGCGCTCATGGAAGTAACCGAGATGCGCCACGTGGCTTCCAAAGGACATCAGCCCCAACACGACGAACTGAACGAACACCTGTAGCGGCCCGGGCATCAAGCCTCCAATCCCATCGCATGACGCTATTCAGGCCTTAGCCATCCGTCGGGCACGCAGAACACACCGCATCTCGTTGCTCAGCTTAGGCAGGAATGAAGCCTCTCGAACCATTGATCTCAACGTCGCTTCGACAATCGCCAGGAGATCGAAGCAAGCCAAATCACCAACACCAGCAAAGCCAGCATCGAAGCAATCGCATAGAGAAACTAAAAATCTGATGGAACGGAGAACCACATCTTCCGGTCAACAACCAGATCACGAAGCGACCAAAGTGGGGGTCGAACAGGATCGGACCCAACCCAATTTTCACTCCACTTCCTGAATCATTTGACCGGCAAGATCCTTACCCGTTGCCGTTTCAATTCCCTCAAGCCCAGGACTGGAATTCACCTCCAGAAGCAAGGGCCTGCGCTCCGAGCGGATGAGGTCCACACCGGCTATATCAAGGCCGAGAGCCCGTGTCGCCGCAACAGCCAGCTTGCGCTCCTCAGGCCGGATTCGCACCGCCAGGGCGGAACCGCCCTGGTGAATGTTGGAGCGGAAATCGCCCACAGCGGCTGGCCGCTCAATGGCTGACACCACCTTGTTGCCAATCACAAAACAACGCAGATCCTTTCCACCGGCTTCCTTGATGAACTCTTGAACCAAAAGGTTGGCGTTCAGACTCTTCATGGCATTGATCACACTCTCTGCAGCCTTCTGGGTTTCGGCCAAAACCACGCCACGCCCCTGTGCTCCCTCCAGAAGCTTGAGGATTAACGGCGCACCACCCACCATCTTGATCAGATCTTTGGTGTCGAGTGGCGAACTGGCAAAACCGGTGACCGGCATGCTCAGCCCATGACGAACAAACAGCTGTGACGCCAGAAGTTTGTC
>NZ_JBGKDP010000120.1:0-2236 GCF_042954245.1 Parasynechococcus sp. | reverse complement strand
GCAGGGTGAGCCAATCGGGTTGGTTGAGGCTGGGAGCAAGCACGTGAACGATCAGGCGCAGTGCCACAAAAGCAACAGCAAGAAACCCAGCCGTTTCCAGCCGTGGATAAAGATTAAGCCAGCGGATGAACAGAGCAGATGTAAAGCGCAGCGCCACGATGCCAATAAAGGCTCCAGCACTGATCAACAAAATCTGATCACTGATGGCCACTGCTGCGGCAACGCTGTCGATTGAGAAAGCCAGATCTGTGAAGGCCAACAGCAGAACTGTGTTTAAAAATGGGCGTGACAGACTGCTGGATTCCTTGGATTCCAAGGACTGATCGTCAGCGACTGATCGTTTGCTGAAGTGATCGACCACCAGCCAAACCAGGTAGGCAGCGGCCAAAAGCTGCACCCAGACGTTTTGCAACACCCACTGGGCGACAACGATCAAGGCAATTCGCAAGACCAGCGCAATGCCAATGCCCAGGTTGAGAGCTAAGCGTTCCCGCTCCGGTTGGCGACTACTGCGGGCGATGGCAGCAAGCGCCACTGCATTGTCGGCCGACAAGATCAGCTCCAGCAGCACCAGAACGGGAAGCAGATCCAAAACCTCTCCCCATTGATCAGCACCTTCGAAAAAATCCGAAAGTGAGGAGAGCGAAGTGATGTCCATCGCGGCAGCCTAGAAAGTGCAAGCGCTGTTCCATTGCGATGCAGATCCGGGCCGAGCTGTGTCACGTCGACACCCTGCGATGCATCGTGCGGGTTGAGGCCTGGCACGACGGTGCTGTGCAAGGCAGCGCCCTTGGTGAAGCAGCGACGGCCGAAGAAGCTGAGGAGAGGGGGTTGCAGCGCCTAAACATCAGGCTTCAGCCCAGTGGGCGATCGCAACAACCCACACAGACTTCGGCTCGCCCCGAAGCAAGCGCCATGGTGCAGGAGGCACAGCCCATGCCCGTAGAACGTCCAAGAAAGCTTGATCAGGCCGAGCCCGCTTCTGCCTCGCCCCCTCCTGCCCCACAGGAGCTCTCTGTCACAACTGCTGACAATACCCCCTCCGAAACTCCGACGGATCCTGACGATTGGAGTGGCGAACTGACGGCCATCGACATGGAAATCAGACGCATCGGTTGGTCTCGGGAGCAAGAGCAGGAGTACTTGACTCGGGCCTTCGGTCTTGGCAGCCGACACAAGCTCACGCACTATTCCGATCTGGTGGCCTATCTGCGTCAGCTGAAGTTGATCCAAGCCAACGACGATGCGTCCACGGCGCCAGCTCCTATCCGCCGTGGTGACCTGCTCCAGCAAGGAGATTCAATGTTGAAGAAGCTGGGCTGGAGCTCAGATCAAGCCCGAGCTTTTCTCCAACAACAGTTGGGTTCGACCAGTCGTCAACAGCTCAGTGATGAACAGTTGCTGCAGTTCAACATGCTTCTAGAGGAGCAGACGATCAGCCTGGCCAAATAAGCACTAACACTCAGGAATAGTCCGAGGTGGTGGCCTAAAATAGGTTTGTGGCAAGGACAGGTATGGCATCCATGCCGATTGCAGCAGAGTGTGTAGACGATTCGCTCTGCTGCAATCGGCCATTCCCTCCGTCTAATTCATGAAGGAAGAAATAGCTCCTATGGGCAACTGATGAAAATAGGCAGGTTTCAGTTCAAACCTTGCTGAACGCTGAACTCAACTGCGGAAGTTGAACTCCAGCTTGGTTTTGGGCTTCTGATACTTAATCACATTCATTACCTGAAGGCCAGTATTTTCTGACTTTCTTTCTTCGGCCAATGCTTTAAGGATGCATGAGCCACTCGCTTGCCAGTCTTGATCGACTTCGATTAATTCCTTTGCTTTTGAGAAAAACTCTGCAGCTTTAGCCAAATGTTGGGATTTTTGGACCGCCGGTTTTGTTGATATCGCCGTAGTGATGGACTTGGAATCATCTACTCCAATTGTACAACACGCTTATGCAGATTTTGCAGGAAGCGCTATCGGCATGTTCTTTTGTACAGGGTTGATGGACAAGCGGAAATGCGTAGGGCTTTTGATTGATTTCATGCTTGATGGCCGAAAAGCAAGCGGCAGATCCATCCGAATAGCCATCGTTGAGGATGCTTGCCTTGGCTTGCTTCAGCGTTAATCCATCACGCATTCCCGCTTTGAGGTTGTATGCCGCCTCATGGCTTTGGCATAGTCCGGACTGGGCAAGCGATCGTTCAGCTAACGGAACCAATGCCAAGCCAGCAAGAAGCGA
>NZ_JBGKDP010000119.1:0-5409 GCF_042954245.1 Parasynechococcus sp. | reverse complement strand
AGCTTGACCCTCGCTCTGGTGCAGTGCGATTGCAGACAGAGCAAGACAAGGGATTAGCAGGATGCCGCTCAAGCAAGCAGGCGAGAACGCTCGATGCGAGTGGCTTTCGGTGGTGCCGAGGCCATCGGGACCAAATTGTTTGCGCATTAGGGATTAATCCGCCTATGAGGCGGTACGAGGTGTTCGGGTTAGTGCGAATGTCCTCAGACTCGCCTTGGCGGGGATGTTTCCTTGAATAACAAAAACCTAACAGCATTTGCTCTTAGCGCAGAAGTAGGAGAAGGAAATCATTTGTGCTCCTGATGCTGAATGTCCCGGAAATCCCCCTATTTCCTGGCCTCTCAATGGAGAAGCAGAGCTTTCGGGCGTATGCCCCCACGAATGGAAGCTCGAATTACTTTGGCCCAGGCGTGCCACACCTAAAAACACAGGCCAAAAGCCTTGACACAACTGGCTTGATTCAGCCTGGATAACCCGCCGGCAAACTGATCCATCCCTGGGCCAGAGCCAGAGAGGTCAGCAGTTCACCGGCAATCATCACCACAGCCAATCCAGCCAGCAGTTGATAGGTCCAAGGCGGTGTCAGCCGCCCGATGCCCTTGGTCGACACAGTGGTGTTCGCCGCCAGAAGCTCCAGGAATCGATCAAAGCGCTCGATGCGTTGCGGCAAGAGCTGGTGGCGTAGATCGGCTGCCTTCACGTAATACACTGCCCCCCCCTGACTGGTGCCAACGGGAACCAAGGCCCGAATGTCCTGCCAACGCATGGTCCACCCCCGGCGCAGCAACCAACGGATCCAGGCGGGGTAACGCACCTGAATTCCCTCGGCATCGGTCTCCACCCGTTCACTCAACAAACCGATCACCAACACCAAGCTCAACAGAAGCCCAGCCACCATCAGCCAGCACGACTCGGCAGGGGCAATCAAAGGCAGGGGTAGCACCAAGGCCCCATACAGGCTGAGCAAGGTGAAGCGGATCAGGGGCGATAGCCCGAAGCGTTCGATGCCAGTCATCGGTCGTCCGGAGAACCCGGCAACGGTTCGATCAGTTCAGACGGTTGATAGGTGCCACCAAACACCTCCTGTTCACGGCCTTTCCAGAACTGGCCGAGACGCATCAGATCGGCATGGGCCTCCTGCACCTTCTCGAGGTACAGCTGAGGATCCGTCGAGTCCTTGACTTCCTTGAGCTTCTTGAGCCGCAACATCTGCAGATTCCAAGGTTTGGTCAGCTCACCCCTTTGCTCAAGGTAGCGGGCCAGATCGTCCGACGACGGCTGAAACTCAGGCGACATCCCAACTCCTACAGAAGA
Organism: Parasynechococcus sp.; assembly: GCF_042954245.1. GTDB lineage: Bacteria > Cyanobacteriota > Cyanobacteriia > PCC-6307 > Cyanobiaceae > Parasynechococcus. The sequence continues at coordinate 4,095 of NZ_JBGKDP010000119.1, read as the reverse complement.
CCACGCTAGGCAGAAGATCAGGCCGGCAGCGCCCAGGGGTTCAGGCCGAGGTCGGCCCCAACCCGATGGGCGCATGCAAACCCACTGAAGGCCACAGCATTGAGGCCCTGGCCGGGGAAACAGGAATCACCCACGCAGTAGAGGTTCTTCAACCCGGTGCGGTTGAACGGCATCGGCAGTAGTCCCGGCAATTGCATCGCAGGGATCGGGCCGTAGCTGCCCTGAAAGCGACCCAGAAAACGCCGGTGGCTGCGGGGCGTGCCGATTTCCTTGTGGGTGATGGCATCGGCGAGGCCGGGCAGAATCGCCTCCAGGCGCTGGATCAACCGTACCGCATCCGCCTCCTTTTTCTCGCGGTACTGGCTTGGGGTCAGCCCTTGCCACGCCTCCATCGATGACGGCGTAAAGGTATGAACGATGTGATGCCCGGCCGGGGCCAGATCCGGATCCAGCAGCGAGGGCATCGACACGAAGATCACCCCCTGCTCGTTTTCCATCCGGTTCCAGTCTTCGAGCAGGAGGTGATGGCAGTGGGTGCCGGCCGGAATCAAATCAGCCCGAACCCCCAGATGCAGCGACAGGAAGGAGGGCGAAGGCACATAACGCTTACGCCAGAACTGCTCCTTGCCGGGGGTGTGGGCAGCATCCACCAGGGATTGGGCGGAGCGATGCTGCTCGTCACCCGCTCCCGAGAAGGTGTCCCAGCGGGTGGCATTGGAGATCACACGCTTGGAACGGATGACCTCGCCATCGGCCAGCTTCACGCCAACCGCCTGATCGTTCTCGATTAACACCTCGGTGACTCGGGCCTTATAGCGGATAGCGCCGCCGTGGCGTTCCAATCCCTTCACCAGCTTTTCGGCGATCACGCCGACGCCTCCCCTGGGGTAGTTGATCCCCCCCGCATGCCGATCGGAAAACACCATGCCGGCATTGATCATCGGCGTGCGATCCGCCGGCATCACCGACCAGCAGAAGCATTCGATGTCTATGAACTTGAGCAGCTGCTCGTCCTTAATGTGCTCGCGGGCGACCGCTCCGACGTTGAAGGGAAGCCAGCGGGCCAGTCCCAAGCAGGCCAGTGGTGCCTTGAAGAACACCTTGGTGAGGTAAGCCGGATCCTCCAGCGAGAGAAGCGGCATGGCATCAAGGCAGTTGAATACCTGCCAGCAGGTCTCATAGAAGCGGCGGATCCCCTTCTCCTCATGCGGAAACCGCGCCGTGAGATCGGCGATGAACTGCTCGTAGTCGCGATCCACTGCGATGCGCAGCCCACCCGGCATGTGGTATTCGAGCTGGGCGGGGTCGGGGATGGTGTCACAGTGCTCCCCCACATCAGCAAGGGCACGGGTGAGCAGGTTGGTAAAACCCTTCTTGCCGAAGCCGAAGATCATCGAGGCCCCCACATCGAAGGTGTAGCCCCCACGCTTGAAGGCACCGCCACTGCCACCGGGGATCAGGTACCGCTCCAAGACGAGGGTCTTGGCTCCCTTCGCCGCCAACTGACTGGCGGTGACCAAACCACCGATGCCGGAACCGATCACAACGGCATCCCACTGCTGGTTCTCGCTCATGGCATCGCTTCTTTGGGGGTGACGCTAAGGGGCCGGCTGCGGCCTTTGACCTTGGCGGTGAATCGGCGGCATCACCGTGAGGATCACCTCAGTGCGCACCAGGCGTCCGAGTTCGGCACTGCAGCGGGCATCGATGTGATGGCGCAACCCATCAATTACCCGACTTTCCTGAGGCTGCAGCGCTGTCATCAAAGCGGTGTAAAGCGCCACCGGCTCCAGATGCAGCGGCGCAATGCTGTTCCCCCGCCACCAATCGATCAAGGTGGAGCAAGAGCTGCCGACACCAAAGCCGATCACCCCGAGCAGCACCAGGGAGCGAAACAGCACATACAGGGCTTCCTGGCCTTCGTAGCCATAGGGCCAGGCTCGATCCGGCGGCCGCACCACGTTGCGGCTGATGCGACTGGCAATCAAGGACGACCCCACCAACACGGCGGATAGAGGCCATCCAAGAGCAGGGCCGAGGATCCGGTGAGCACATGGGCGGAAAACCCAGCCAATGCCATCACTGCGTTGGCTCCGACCCCGAAGCGCAGGGAACGCTGTTCGATCCGGCGAGCCTCCGCAGGGGTTGTCATGCCGTCACGGTCTGGGGTTGGAAAGCCCGCATCGGCTCCAGATCCTGCAGGGCACGATCGCGGTAGGCGCCATAGCGCGCTCGCTTGTCGCGAATTCGTTCCGGCAGATCCGGCAACAGACCGAAATTGGGGGGCATCGGCTGGAACTTGGCCGTTGGTGCCTCGCTGACGAAATGGGTGAGTGCTCCACTCATGCATGTAGCAGGCAGATCGATCGGCTCCAGGCCCAGGGCAAGCCGGGCCGCATTGGTGCCGGCCAACCAGCCACCGGCCACGGCGGCGGCATAGCCTTCGGTTCCGGTGATCTGGCCTGCCGCCAGGAGGTTGGGGCGCTGGCGGAACTGCAGGGTGGGCTGCAGCAGCTGCGGCGACTCCAGAAAGGTGTTGCGGTGCATCACCCCGAAGCGCACGAATTCCGCCTGGCCCAGCCCGGGAATCATCTGCAGAACTCGCTTCTGCTCACCCCATTTGAGGTTCGTCTGGAAACCCACCAGATTCCAGAGGCGACCGTCCTTGTCTTCCTGCCGTAGCTGCACCACGGCGTAAGCGCGCTTGGCCCTGCGCACATCGCGATCGTTCACATCGCCCCAACGGGGATCCCAGAGCCCGATCGGCTTCAAGGGGCCATAACGCATGGTGTCTTCACCACGACGCGCCAACTCCTCAATCGGGAGGCAGCCTTCAAAAAAGGTGGCGTTGTTTTTGTCGAAGTCTTTGAGTTCCGCCTGTTCCGCCTCCAGCAGTGCCTGGCGGAAAGCCAGGTACTGCTCCTTGTCCATCGGACAGTTGATGTAATCCGCATCACCCTTGTCGTAGCGGCTGGCGCGGAAGGCCACCGACAGATCGATGCTGTCCCCATGCACGATCGGGCTGGCCGCATCAAAGAAGTGGCAGTCGGCACGGCCTGTGAACTGGCGTAGATCCTCCGCCAACGGTTCACTCGTGAGCGGCCCCGTTGCCAGAACGATGATTTCATTCTCTGGCGGCAGAGCTTGCTGCTCACGCCGTTCAATCGTAACCAGGGGATGCTGGTCGAGAGCTTCGGTGAGGGCAGTGCTGTAGCGACCGCGATCCACGGCCAATGCTCCACCCGCCGGCACAGCGTGGGTGTCGGCCGTGCCGATCACCAAAGAGCCAAGCCTGCGCAGTTCCTCCTGCAGCAAACCCGCAGCACGGTCGCTGCTAAGAGCGCCGAAACTATTGCTGCAAACCAGTTCAGCGAAATCACTACTGTGGTGCGCAGGGGAGCGTCGAATTGGACGCATCTCCACCAAGGTAACCGTAACCCCTGCACGGACGATTTGCCAAGCCGCCTCAGTACCGGCAAGGCCGGCGCCTAGAACGTTGACATGGGGAGATTGAGACAACCGGCTGTATCAAGCAGCCTTCAGCCTACGAAGCTTGCTTGTCTGGATCAGGCGCGGCTGCGCTTGAGCATCAGCTGCACCTGACCCACAGCCGCACGGCCGATGTTGAAAGCAGCCCAGCTGACAGCGGCCAGGATTGGGGCAACCACAAGGAAAAGGCGGGCATCGATACCCAGAACTTGGCCCGTGGTGATCACGCTGAAGGCCGAGTAACCGACGATCACCAGGATGAGGACCAGACCGATGGCAACTCGGACCATTCTTGAAAACGGAAATCTGTTTCGTCGATCTTACGGACTTCTCCATTGATCCCACGACCTTCCTTGAAAGCTGATCGAATTCGCAGCAATCAGACGATTGCGTTCAAGGCCTGATCTGGGCGTGGGATGCCGCCAATTGTGCGTAGCGCCGGGAATGGCAGCGCTGCTCATCAATCGCCTCAGGCGGTAATTCCCGCTTCACCACCGCTGGCGAGCCCATTACCAGGGTTCCGGGAGGCACATCTTTGGTGACCACGGATCCAGCGGCGACCAGAGCACCGGCACCAACGGTGACGCCATTGAGAACGATGGCGCC